>NZ_BAABRU010000056.1 GCF_039545135.1 Herpetosiphon gulosus
GGGCCGAACTTCGGGGTCATGGGTTGATTGGTCGGGCGTTGGTTTTTTGCTGGCCATGAGAACTCCTTGCGGCCCTCGACTTAAGATCATAATCCCAGATCTGTCTCACCTATGTTAGCACAGAGGGTTGGGCTAATGCGCTGTTGGCTCGCGTCCATGCCCAATTGAGTCAGCATAAACCCCCAGACCGATGGCTTATGAGTTGCTTGATGGTAGCATACGAGTCTACATCGTGCGGCAGATCGTGCTAATGATCCAGCGAATTGATGGTCTAAGGAGAGTAACTATGCGTCAGTTAATCTATTTCATCGCCTGTACGGCTGATGGGTTTATTGCGCGTGAGGATGGCAGCTTCGATTTCTTTCCCATGCAGGGTGGGCATATGGACTATCTGTGTCAGGAGTATCCTGAAACTATGCCGACCCATGTGCATGCGCTGCTAGGAATTACGGCTGAGCCACGCCATTTTGATACTGTCGTGATGGGTCGGCATACCTATGCAGTTGGCTTGAGCGCAGGTGTTACCAGTCCGTATGCCCATTTGCGTCAATATGTAGTGTCGCAATCAATCACCACCAGCCCAAGCCCAGATGTAACCCTAGTTGCCAACAACCCTGTTGACTTCGTGCGCACACTCAAACAAGCAACTGGGCAGAATATCTGGTTGTGTGGCGGCGGCTCGTTAGCCAGTGCCTTAATCGGAGAGATTGATCAGCTGATTCTGAAAGTCAATCCCGTAGTCCTTGGTCAAGGGATTCGGCTTTTTGATGGGCTTAATGCCCCAGTTCAGCTCGAATTGCTTGAGCAGCAAACCTTTGATGGAGGCGTTGCACTGCATCGATATGCTGTATCTCATCACCATGATTAAATCCATAGCATCCGCTAAGCTTGATGGCGGGCTACCAAAAGGAATTCTATGCGCGTAGAGACACCCATGCCAGCGCCGTTGCAACCAGCAGCCGCGAAAAAGGCATTATTTTAACCTTATTGATTGCGACCTTTGTCGTGATTCTGAACGAAACGATTATGGGTGTGGCTTTACCCCGCTTGAAGGACGAATTCCAAGTTGAAGCAAGCACTGTGCAATGGCTGACCACCGCCTATCTATTAGTTATGGCGGTCTTGATTCCCACAACCGGCTTTCTGATTCAACGGTTTAGTACGCGAACGCTGTTTCTTACGGCCATGGGGTTATAGTCTTGCCGCAGAACACCCCGCCCCAAGACCCACGCCGTGGGTTCCCCACGTGGGATGCATGCGTGCCAGTTCTGATGAAGAGCAATTAAAGAGAAAAATAACAGGCTCTCTTGTGAATAGCAATCAGGTGCGGTTCGGTTGTTTTGACTGCGTACAACATACTCTATCCCATACAGTCAAAAAAAACGGCCATTATCGGGTATACTAGCCGTCGCTATGCCTTCCTTGGTTCGGTGTAGCCGCGCCCTCGACCGTAGCAGCGGTGCGAGGGCATATCATTCTTCCGTCTCCCCAGTATCCTCGCCATTCCCGATCAGGTCTCGTGGATGAACGTTCAGTACTACTGCCAGTGTTGACAGGGTTTCCAGATCGGCGCGTTTGCTCTTGCCAGTCCAGATACCCCAAACCGTGTTATACGCCAACCCTGTCGCTATCGCGAGTTTTCGGGCAGTCCATCGTTCTGGCTCCGCGATTTCCCGTAGTCGCCATCGTGCCATGCTGTTAACTCCTACCTAAGTTGAGAGAATGATAGCGAATATACTATATTTTTGCAATAGCTAGTTGACATTATATATTAGGATATACTATAACTATTACATAGTTAGTTGATGGTGTTACTGCTACGACACCGCACATTAAAAGGAACCAAGGCCATGACTACACACACCAAAGCAATCCGCTACGACCGCCTAACCAAAGACTTCGCCTTGTACCTGAACGGTGAATTGATCGGCTATGCCAGTTCTTATAGCGAAGGCGAAAGCCGCTTAAACGAATTGGGCTACGACACGCACGTCCCACCGTGTGTATAACCTTAACTATCATTTAGTGTTTGTTACCAACGATCGGCATTGCGTGCTTAAGGGACGCATTGCCGATCACCGCAAGGCAGTCATACCAACAATCTGTACCCGCTCTGGTTGGGAGCAATGAGCCCTTGACGTGATGCCCGACCACGTTCACCTGTTCCTGTCAGCACCACCCACAACCGCGCCCATGGTGATTGGCAAGACATTGAAAAGCATTCTTGCTGTAGATGTGTTTCGCACGTTCCCGACGCTGAAACGCCGCCATTGTTGGGGTCGTGGGCTTTGGACAGACGGATGTCGGGAACCCGCTGGGTGATGGTTCGACGGGAACGGTTTCCGCCCAAACCATTGCCATGGATAGCGCCAATCAAAAGGAAGCCTAATGATGCGAACGCTGACCCGTTGTTACAAATACCGTCTGCAACCCACACCACCCCAAGCCGAAACCTTGGTGCAGTGGGCAGGTTGCCGACGCTTCATCTGGAATTGGGCGCTGCACTGCAAGCAAACCCACTACCAAACAACGGGTCAACGGCTGAGTTATTCGCAACTGGCGGCAGCGTTGGTTGATCTGAAACGCCAGCCCAAAACGGCCTTTTTGCGTGATTGCCATTCGCAACCGTTGCAACAAGCGCTGATGGATTTAGAAACGGCCTTCACCACCTTTTTTGCCAAACGGGCGAAGTATCCGCGCTTCAAGTCACGCAAAACCACGCCGCACAGCCTCCGCTTCCCGCAGGGTGTGGTCGTAGTCGATGAACGTACCATTAGCGTGCCAAAAATCGGACTAATGCGAGCGGTGATTCATCGAGCACTGCTAGGGATAGCGAAGGGCGCAACCATCAAACAAGATGCAGTGGGCGCATGGTGGGTGGTCTTCGTATGCCACATCAACCGCCCTGATATTCAACCAACGGCTGATCGGCCTGTGGGCATTGACGTAGGACTTGAATCCTTCACCACGCTGTCAACAGGCGAGAAAACCGCGCCGCCGAAGTTCTACCGCCGAAGCCAGAAGAAACTTACCCGTGCTCAGCGGAAACTCTCACGCGCCCAAAAGGGTAGCAACAACCGCTTGAAAGCAAAAAAGCGCGTTGCCAAAATCCATCAAAAAATCAACAACCAACGCGCCGATTGGCTGCATAAGCATGCGTTGGGGATCGTTCGACAATTCGACGTGGTGTGCATCGAAGACCTGAATATCAAAGGCCTTGCGAGAACCAAGCTGGCCAAGTCATTCAGTGATGCCGCCCTCAGTACCTTCATGCAACGATTGCAGGAAAAAGCGGAATGGCATGGACGGCGGGTGATCAAGGTTGAGCGGTTCTACGCCTCATCGAAAACCTGCCACGCCTGCCAGACCAAAACCACCTTGACGCTGGCCGACCGCGTGTGGACATGCTGCACCTGTGGCACGACCCACGACCGCGATGGCAACGCCGCGATCAACATCCTGCATGAAGGGCTACGCCTGCTTGCCGTTGGGACGACGGAAAGCCAAAACGCTGCCAGAGACGGTGTAAATCCAGCGAAATGCTGGTAGCTGTCGTTGAAGGCAGAAGCCACGCCCCTCGTGGGCGTGGTAGTTCACTTACCATGGGAACCGTGGCGGCGGCAGCGGCTCCCGGGTTTGAAGTGCTCTTGGTTGGTCGGGTATTCCAAGCAGCGGGCCCAGCGCTGATGCTGCCGTTGCTGATGACGGTTATTCTGGTGCTAGTGCCAATGGAGCGGCGCGGAGCTATGATGAGCACGGCCAGTATGGTGATTTCGGTTGCGCCAGCGATTGCCCAGCCCTATCAGGATTAATCATCCAAGCGCTTTCGTGGCGTTTTATGTTTATTTTCGTGATTCCGATTGCGCTTGCCGTGCTGGCCTATGGCTACCTGCGGTTGGTGAATGTAGGCAAACTGCAAGCAGCCAGCCTTGATCGTACCTCAATTCTCTTGGCAGCAATAGGCTTCGGCGGATTGGTCTATGGATTTAGTCGGGCTGGCGAGCCTGGCAGTAGCCTAACCGAGCCAATCGTTTTAGCGGCGATCGGAATGGGCTTAGTTGGGATTGCATTGTTTGCCTGGCGACAAACCCGACTTGCCAGTCCATTGCTTGATCTGCGGGTCTTTCGCTTTCCCATGTTCACCTTGAGCGTTGTATTAATGATGGTCGTAATGGTAACGTTATTTGCCTCAGCGATTCTATTGCCTTTCTATTTCCAGCAAATTCGCCAGTTCAATACCCTGCAAACCGGGCTTTTTTTGCTGCCTGGCGGAGCATTGATGGGATTTAGTGGGCTATTCGTGGGTCGGATCTTTGATCGCTCGGGGCCACGCATGCTGGTTATCGGGGGCATGGTGCTCGTTGTAGTGGCACTGTGGCAATGGACTTTCTTGAATGCCACGACCTCTGTGATCTGGCTGCTAAGTCTCCATGTGATTTTCAGTTTAGGTCTTGCCTGTTTGTTCACGCCAATTCTCACAACTGGACTTAACCAATTGCCCCAAGCGCTGCACTCCCATGGCACAGCGATCTCCAACACGCTTCAGCAAGTTGCCGGAGCGATTGGAACAGCATTATTAATTACGATTATGAGTGCAGGTCAAGCCCAGCCTGGACAAACCGTCGCGCCTGATCCATTAGCTGATTTGACCATTGGCATCCAAAATGCCTTCGTGGTGGCAGCTGTAATAGCCTTGGTTGGCTTGGTGCTAGCATTTTTTCTCCGCCGCACGGGCGAACCAACCGGAGAGCCAACATTTATTCACTAATGGCACTGAATATGCCTATTGGGACTAAAAACAAAACCACCAGCCGAGGCACAACCTCGGCTGGTGTGGTTAACATCTGCTTGCGCTAGCTCAACCATTGGGCGACTCGTTGTTGCATCGCATCCATGCCCAATTGGCCATAGATTGTATAAGCTTGCTGCCATGCCGCTTGGGCTTTGGTTATTTGATCTTGACGCTGCCAATGCTCAGCCAAGGCCAGCTGAATCGCGGCAACTTCAGCTTGCGAACCACTAGCTTCGGCCATGCTCAAGGCCTGTTCAAAGCAGCCCAGTGGGGTGGTTGGCAAACTTGGCGGCAACAAAATTGGTGCATTCAATTGGCTCAAGGCACTGCCCAAAACCCGTAGTGCTGCACATAGCTCAAGAGTTTGTTGGCGTTCGCGAGCAGCATGATGCGCTTGGACAATATGGCGAATCGCCTCATCAGGATAGCCCAAGCCAATCGCGGCCTCAGCCCGAAAACGGTAGGTTTCAGCAATGCCATACCACGTGGTCGAACGAGCTAGTTCGAATGCTTCGTTCAGGGTAGCGATAGCAGTTTCGTAGGTTCCCAACCCCACTAATGCCCCACCCAAATTGCTCAAAAACATAATTAACCGTTCAGGATTACGCAACTCGCGGCCAATTACCAAGGCTTGTTGATACAACTCAACCGCATGCTGAAAA
Source organism: Herpetosiphon gulosus (assembly GCF_039545135.1). Classification (NCBI taxonomy): domain Bacteria; kingdom Bacillati; phylum Chloroflexota; class Chloroflexia; order Herpetosiphonales; family Herpetosiphonaceae; genus Herpetosiphon; species Herpetosiphon gulosus. The sequence goes on from NZ_BAABRU010000056.1 coordinate 5,455, forward strand.
TCGCCACGATGGCGGGCAGCCTCGCCCATGACATTCAGCATGCGGCCTTCATCTTCGCGCTGACCAAGTTGGCGGTGTAATCCGAGGCCTTCGGTAAATAGCTGCTCGGCTAGAGCAAATTGGCCTTGCAAGACATTCATATAGCCATGGGTTTTCAGCGCCAAGGCCAAACTATGGGTATCATTGGCTTCACGCGCGATCGCCACCGCCGCTTGACTGGTTTGCCAAGCCTGATGCAATTGGCCTTGATAGCTGGCAATCCAACTCATGCGCATCAAAATTTTGCAGTGGGTACCTTGATCACGAGCTTGTTGGGCATATTCCAAGGCTGGCTGAATGCTTTGTAGTGCATCGTTATGCAAACCTTGACTACTTTGGACATCGGCAATTTCACACCAGACACGAGCCAATGCCGAAAGCTGCTGTTGCTGTTGGGCTTGGTTAAGCAAACGCCGATAGATTGCATCGGCCTCGTTCCAATGCCCAGTATGTTTGTAGATTTCGCCCATTGCAAAGAAAATATCGATGGTTTCATGGGCTTCAAGCAAGGGCAAACAACGTTCGTAATAGCTCAAGGCCACATCGGTGGCATATCGCGCCGCCGCCGCATCGCCAGCCTTGCGAAAATAGTTGCGCTGTTTATCAAGATTATTGCTCATGCCATAGTGGTGTGCCAACAAATCCGCCGCACCTTCCACGCCATAGGTTTCAACCAGATAATCGCCAACCTGCTCGTGGAGCGCCGCGCGAGTGGCTAGGGGCAAGCTTTGGTAGGCAACTTCTTGGGTTACGACATGTTTAAACAGATATTCAAGTTCAGGCTCATCACGATCAAGCGGCGTAAGATCCATGCGGCTCAGGGTGTTGAGTTGCTGTTTAACTTGCTCGGCGCTGCCAAGTTGCGGGTATGCGCCCCACAGCCAATTCGCTTTGAATAAACGCCCAATCACGCTGGCAACTTTGAGTGTATGCTTGGTTGCTTCTTCAAGCTGGTCGATCCGGCTGATAATCAAGCGGTGTAAGCTATCGGGCAAATCTAGTTGCGCCACCGCCTTGGGGTCGCTCAAATCGGGCTGGCGTTCGACCACCAAATTAATCAATTCTTCAATATAAAATGGATTGCCCTGCGCCCGATCGGTCAATTTGCTGACCAACTGCTCGGATGGTGCTTGGCGATTGCCCAGCAGTTGTTTGATTTTGAGCCGTACCAATTCGGCAGTTTCTTCGAGCGTAAATTCTTGTAATTCGATTTCGTGCCAATGTTCAAGCTGGCGTAACTCGTGCCATATCGTTTGATCACGCTCGGCGGAAGGTCGATAGGCCAACACAATCAGCACGGGCACATCGCGAATCGCCGTGGTAATCCGCGCCAACAAATCATTCGAGAGCGAATCGATCCAATGGCAATCTTCGAGCACCAGTAACAATGGCGTTTCGTTGGCACGATAGCGCAAACAATCCACCAACAGCGATTCAAGCAGCATCTTGCGCGACTTAATATCCAGCAATTTGGTCAAGGATTGATCGGGAATTGGCAGGCGTAAAGCACTCGCCAGCAGCGGCATCCAATCTAACAAATCTTGATCGATCAGGGCTAATTGCGCCCGCAACTGCAACATTTGCAAATCAAGCGGCCACTCAGGATCAACATTGAAAAACGAGCGCCACAAGTTATGCCAGAGCAAATAGCTAATGGTTGTGCCATACGAAAGGCACTCGCCGCTATACACCGCCACCCGTTGCGCCCGCGCAATCCGGCGAATTTCGGCAACCAGCCGCGATTTGCCCATGCCAGCTTCGCCCGTAATCCCCAACACTTGGCCATGGCCCTGCTTGATGCTACTCAGCAATTCGCCGACAGATTGTAACTCTTGGCTACGCCCGACCATTGGCAAGGCATAAATTGGCTCTTGGCCACGAATCGCGGTCTGGCGTAAATCGGTTAATTCGTGCAATTCGACCAATTCACTACGGCCTTTGACCCGAACTGCTGGCAAGGGCGCAGTTAAAAAGGTCGAGCTAAGGGTTTCTTGGGTCGCTTCGGTCAGCAAAATTTGGCCTTGGCTGGCTTGCTGCATCAACCGTGCCGCCAAATTGACCGTATCGCCAATCACGGTATATTCTTGGCGACGATCCGAACCAATCAAACCACAAAACACAAATCCAGTATTGATGCCGATGCGGGCCTCAAACTCAGGTAAAGCGCGAAGCTCTAAAGCACAATGCGCCGCCCGATCACTATCATTTTCGTGGGCAACTGGTGCACCAAACAGCACCAAAAAACTACTGCCTTTATCGCCAATTTCAACTTTATTCAGATAGCCATCATAGCGTTCGACGATTCGCAGCACTTCGCGAAAGTAGTGGTTGAGCCGTTCAGCGGCAAATGGATCGCGATCATAATCGGGGGCATCGAAATTTACAAACAACAGCGTAACTGAGCGGCGCTCGTTGATAAACGCGGTACGACCTTCACGCACTTGTTGGGCAATTGTGGGGTGCAAGTAGGCATCGAATTGCGCAGGCGGATGCGGCGTGATTGATTCAGGCCAGCGAATTGGCTGCGCTCGCACGCTTTGCTCAAGCCCAAGCACTTTGGCAAAACGCTGATCGAGCGTTTCACGCTTGAACTGTTCGCAATCCAACGAGGCATAATCGATAATCACATCGCCAGAACGAGCCCGATTTTCGGCTTCAGCAGAGCGTAACAACGCCGAGCCGCCAACCACGGCAACACAGCGCTTCGTCGGATCGCCGACCGTGGTATAGAGTACATGACCTGCGGCAATGCCAATTTTGAGGGTCAAGCGCCATTTGGTTGCTTGAATTTCGATCGCGCCTAATTGCTCCATCAGGCTTTGCATTTCTAGGGCACATCGAACAGCGCGAGCAGCGACGCGTTGGGTACGCTGCGGCTGATTAATCGGAAATAATGCCGTAATTGCATCGCCGCCAAATGTGCTAATCATGCCGCCAAAGCGCTCGATCACATCAATCAATGGGGCAAAACAGCGATTTAATAAACGGGTCAGGGTTTCAGTTCCATGCGCATCGTGTTGGCCAAGCGCCTCGCTGAGCGGCGTAAAGCCAGCAATATCGGCAAAAAGCACCACGGCTTGGCCATGCTTGGTAGTTTGAGTTGCAGAAGAGGCCCGTTGATCAAGCAATCGTGGGACAAGATACGGCGGCACATAAGCAAACCAGCGTGCTTGCATGGAGCAACTCCTAGGCCCGTGAAATCATTGCGCGAATTACGCTTGCTCCTAGTATAGCCCGTACCATAGTCCTACGCAAATGCTTAGACCAGTATTTTAGCCCCAATTAAGCTGCTTGGGGCGTCAATCCAAGCCCAATTCAGATTCTAGCAATCAAACTTGGGTCATCGTTGCTTGGTGAATTTAGACGGGTTGAAACTGGGTAGACCTGCATTTTTTCGCCAGCAAAGGGTGTTAGCAATGGCAGAAGATCAGCCAGATCAGCGTCAGGATTGAGCCAATCGCGTTCGGTTTCAGGCTCAAGGATCACAGGCATACGGTTATGCACCGCCGCCGCCATTGGGTTGGCCGAGGTTGTAATCACGGTAAACGTGGCTAAGGGAGTTGCGCCAGCGTTCCATTCTTCCCATAAGCCAGCCATGGCAAACGGTTGAGCATCTTCGAGCACAAAACGCATTGGTTGTTTGCCTTGCGGGGTTGCTTGCCATTCATAATAACCATCGGCCAGCACCAAACAGCGGCGTTTACGCAATGGCTCGCGAAAACTGGGCTTCTCTAGGAGGGTTTCGGCGCGAGCATTAATCATTTTATGCCCAATACTGGGATCTTTGGCCCAATGCGGCACTAAACCCCAACGTAACCACTGGACACTCTGTGGATCACGATTGAGAATAACTGGTAAATGTTGGCTCGGCGCTGCATTATAGTGAGCTTGCCAATCGCCCGCCACCTGCACCCCAAAACGTAAGGTAATTTGCTGACCATCGGCAGTAATCGAATAGCGTCCACACATCGCTTTAACTCCCTTGAAATCACCCAAAAACTACTATCAGTTACCCTAAACTTAAGTATACCTTTAAAAACCTTAAAAGCAAACACATATGTTCGTTTTTATTACAGTCAAGGGCTTTATGCTACAATAGTTGCTTGCAAGCCCATGCGTGGAGGGCTGCACTTAACCCTATCTGCGAACAATGGGAGTTCTCAACGTGAAAAGCATCACGGTGGCCTTACCCGCCTATAACGAAGCTGAAAATATTCCGGCCATGGTCGAGGAAGTGGTCAATACCCTCGAAAGCCTTGGTCGCGCCTATGAAGTTATTGTCGTCAACGATGGCAGCCGCGATAACACTGCGGCGGTTGTGCGTGAACTAGAAGCCCGCTATCCGCATGTTCGTTTGGTCGATCATGCGATAAACCAAGGCTATGGTGCTGCGGTTTGGACAGGCCTGACCAGCGCAAAAACCGATTTGGTCTTTTTTACCGATGCCGATCGCCAATTTGACCTTGGCGAGTTGCCCAAATTATTGGCTAAAATCGATCAAGCCGATTTGGTGGTTGGCTATCGCTCACCACGCCGCGACCCGCTGATGCGCCGCTTAAACGGTTGGGGCTGGAGCCGTTTGGTCACCTTGTTATTTGGCTATACTGCTCGTGATATTGATTGCGCCTTTAAATTGATGCAACGCCATGTGGTCGATACGCTTAAAACTGAAGTTCAATCACGCGGAGCGACATTTAGCGCCGAATTTTTGGTTCGCGCCAAACGCGCTGGCTTTCGCTTTGAAGAAGTTGCGATCAATGGTCATCGCCCACGGGTCGCGGGCAACCCAACCGGAGCCAAATTAAGCGTGATTTTGCGGGCTTTCCGTGAATTGATTGCCGTTCGCAGCGAATTAGCGCGGCAAGAACAAACCAAAGCTAAACATATTTAGTCAGCAACATTGCTTGCAATATCAACGCCGCCTTCATTGATTGAGGGTGGTGTTGCCATTTTAGGGGCTTCATCGGGCAAATTGCATATCTATAATAAAACAAATGTGCTATTATAGGGTCAGCGGGAACACATTGGTTTAATTTAGGAGGCTTGGATGAATGTCGTTGCGTTTCGTCATTTCTACAATTATCACTTTGCCCAAAATCGCCAGCTTTTAGATGATTATGTCGCGCAATTATCTGCTGCGCAATTTGTCCAAGCCGTCGATTATTCGCTTGGCTCGGTGCGTAACCAACTTGTGCACCTGATGAGTGTTGATGAAGCTTGGTTTAGCGGCCTGCGCGGCGTAGAATTTCCCGAAATGCTCGATCCCAATAATTTCCCCGATTTGGCAACGCTACGGACTTATTGGGCAAACGTCGAAGCGACGATGCGTCAATATCTGGCCAATTTGCAGGATGCCGATTTGCAAACCAAGCCGCTTGATGGCGAGGATGAAAATTTAATCGTTTGGCAGGTATTGCTGCAAGTAGTCAATCATGGCACCGATCATCGGGCGCAGATCTTGCGCTTGTGCCACGATTTTGGCATAAAAACCAGCTCACAAGATTATATTTTTTATGTCTATGAGCATCCCGAAGCCTAAAAAAGGGGCGGCCTAAATATATTTTTGTTATTTCAAGAAGATTAACATTATGTTTACTTTGTCGCATACGTACAAAATGCTGCAATTCTGCTACTAATCTGCAATATTCTTTGCTGCTAATCGTATATGCTACTTATAAAGGGTAAGCGTTATATAAGCGTAACGTTGCTGTTTACCATGTTTATCCTGTTTATAATTTGTTGGAGGAAACCGAATGATTGTGAATCGGCTGCTTATGGGGGCATTATTTGCCTGCCTGCTTGTTGGTTGCGGGCGCACTAGTCTCTCTACCCAAACGGGAAATCAAGCACAAACTTTTTCGACAGTTCCGCCGCATATTCCTGCTTAGGAAGAGTTTGGCTTCTATGCTGATTGGCAGATTCATCCATCATCCGATCCTTCGAGGATTGCTATCAGCATTACCCTCTATCACTCGCTATGGTTTGAGCATGTGACGGCTGTCATTAGTGGGGGGCAACAGATCGATACTCAATTGCAGCCGCTGGCAAAAACTGCAATTAACCCTGGTGATCCATTCATTATCGAATTTTCAGTTGATCGATCGCGCTTACAACCTGATAACGAAATTACAATTGTGCTCGATGGACAATCAAGTGCATCTTGGATTAACCAAGTAAATATGCATCGTTATCTCTCACTAACCAACAATGATTATCAATTATATTCCAATCCTAGACACCAGGCTACACCCACGAATCCTGTTATGGTAACACTCGATCCTGCTATTCCTACACCCTACATTCTTCCCGAAGATCAGGTATGGTCAAAAGGAGATAAGTAATGTATAGAAGGTATCAATCTTTATTGTTTTTTGCAGTTATCTTTACTTTACTCAATCCTACGATAAGTAAGGCATCCACGAACTATATTGCCAGTGGTCGTTTATATTTTTATAATTATGATAATGCACTTAACCCAATTCGGTTTGCACGTATTGTGCTCTACGAGATTAACGGTACAACTAAAAGAGAGGTCTGTCGTACATATACTACTTATATAGGTGAATTTTCTTGTAGGTTTACATGGAACGAGGTTGATGGTCCTGATATTCAATATTTCGTATTTGCGACCGATGATCGTTCGGTTTATGTTGCCAATGATAATGAAGTAGCAGATCGTGAATCAATAACTTATCTAGCGGAGAGTCCTATAATAAATTAAGGCTTATGGGGTGCGCAGCCGCCCCATAAGCCACCTTGAAGGAAGCGCGACAGCACTGCATTTGGGGATTCAGTGGGGACTTCTCGTCGGGGAACTATCAGCAATAGCGTCCAACAG
>NZ_BAABRU010000057.1 GCF_039545135.1 Herpetosiphon gulosus
CCCGACTTCCAGGCCTGTTTTAATCCCCTCTTCCTCGGGGCGTTGATTGAAATCATCCAATAGGAGTGAACCCCCATGAAACTACGACATGTTTTAATCCCCTCTTCCTCGGGGCGTTGATTGAAATCCTACGCGCTCAGCCAGCAGTTGCTGGCGGAGAAGTTTTAATCCCCTCTTCCTCGGGGCGTTGATTGAAATAGCATGGCCAACGGCCAAATCGTGTGTATGGATGCTAGTTTTAATCCCCTCTTCCTCGGGGCGTTGATTGAAATCTGTTCCGAAGTGAGGATCGTCGTTTGCGAGCCTAATGGTTTTAATCCCCTCTTCCTCGGGGCGTTGATTGAAATTAACAGGACAACCAAGCCAATTGAATTGGGACTCGAGTTTTAATCCCCTCTTCCTCGGGGCGTTGATTGAAATAAAAGAATAGATTCTGTCTTTTGGCTAATTGTTTGTGTTTTAATCCCCTCTTCCTCGGGGCGTTGATTGAAATGCCATGTTTGGCTACGCCATTAGCAAGCCCCAGTACGAGTTTTAATCCCCTCTTCCTCGGGGCGTTGATTGAAATACAAGGTGACCTACATTCCCGCCACCGCGGGGAAGTAGTGTTTTAATCCCCTCTTCCTCGGGGCGTTGATTGAAATGAAAGCGACTGGCGCGGTCCCAAACCCGTGGCGTGTTTTAATCCCCTCTTCCTCGGGGCGTTGATTGAAATGAAGGGAGAGGCTTGGTAGATGACGATTCAATCGTCAGGTTTTAATCCCCTCGTCCTCGGGGCGTTGATTGAAATGGCACTCATTTGGAAGCTTTCAACTGGTCAACCGGGTTTTAATCCCCTCTTCCTCGGGGCGTTGATTGAAATAAAGGAGGCGTGGCGACACACAATTATATTTCGCAAAGTTTTAATCCCCTCTTCCTCGGGGCGTTGATTGAAATGGTTTCACCGTGTGCCCCCCCGGCATCACGGTAGCCGTTTTAATCCCCTCTTCCTCGGGGCGTTGATTGAAATGCGGATCTGGCAGCCCGGCCTTCACCCCGAAGGTTTTGGTTTTAATCCCCTCTTCCTCGGGGCGTTGATTGAAATTCCACGACCATGCCAACCACGTGGTACGCGATCGGCCGTTTTAATCCCCTCTTCCTCGGGGCGTTGATTGAAATATGAGATTTGGGACGCTTCTTGCGTGCCATCAGTGTAGTTTTAATCCCCTCTTCCTCGGGGCGTTGATTGAAATGGTCGGTGATGCAGCGTGAGTTCGGCTGGGGAATACGTTTTAATCCCCTCTTCCTCGGGGCGTTGATTGAAATGAACAACAACTAAACTCTTTGGGATAATTCAGGTTGGTTTTAATCCCCTCTTCCTCGGGGCGTTGATTGAAATGCAATGCCGGCCATCGACCCGACCTCGTTGAAGAACGTTTTAATCCCCTCTTCCTCGGGGCGTTGATTGAAATCCGCCCGGTAACGGGCGAGGGGGATGTTATGGCTAATGTTTTAATCCCCTCTTCCTCGGGGCGTTGATTGAAATTCGCCACTAGTGGCTGGGATAGCCACCACACAAATGAGTTTTAATCCCCTCTTCCTCGGGGCGTTGATTGAAATGGTCGTCACCGCGCTACGTATGCGCGGAGATGATTATGTTTTAATCCCCTCTTCCTCGGGGCGTTGATTGAAATGCGCTTTGAGCTACACCCGAACAATGCCCCTGAGTATCGTTTTAATCCCCTCTTCCTCGGGGCGTTGATTGAAATCGAAGTCAACATGTTCACAGCGGTTGCTTTGTACATGGTTTTAATCCCCTCTTCCTCGGGGCGTTGATTGAAATATACACCGAACTTTATGGAAGAGAACGCCAATGATCGCGTTTTAATCCCCTCTTCCTCGGGGTGTTGATTGAAATTGGATGCATCGCAAACCGTGCCCAAAGGGGTGGAAAGGTTTTAATCCCCTCTTCCTCGGGGTGTTGATTGAAATTCTGCTTTTATTTCCTTTTTATTTGCCACTAGTGGGTTTTAATCCCCTCTTCCTCGGGGTGTTGATTGAAATCTCCACTGAGTTCCCGACGAACCTTGCGTTCCAGTCAAGTTTTAATCCCCTCTTCCTCGGGGTGTTGATTGAAATGCGGTGAAGATAGCAATGGAGCGGGAGGTTACTCCTGTTTTAATCCCCTCTTCCTCGGGGTGTTGATTGAAATTCCGGCACTGCGGCGAAATGAGGGCCTTCGCGATGGGTTTTAATCCCCTCTTCCTCGGGGTGTTGATTGAAATCCCGATCAAATGGCACAGCGCATCCAAAACCAAACGTTTTAATCCCCTCTTCCTCGGGGTGTTGATTGAAATATCATGAAGCTTTATTTGCTCGACGCGAATGAGGGTTTTAATCCCCTCTTCCTCGGGGTGTTGATTGAAATAAAGTGCTCTGCACTTCCGGCGTATCGAGCGGAGAAAAGTTTTAATCCCCTCTTCCTCGGGGTGTTGATTGAAATCGGCCGGTGGTCGGACGCGCCCTCGCTGGCATCTACTCGTTTTAATCCCCTCTTCCTCGGGGTGTTGATTGAAATATCGCCGCTCAAGCTCAAAGACAACGATGTCTGAGAGTGTTTTAATCCCCTCTTCCTCGGGGTGTTGATTGAAATGCAATGGCAACAACGTTACCTTGGCCACCGGGACGCGTTTTAATCCCCTCTTCCTCGGGGTGTTGATTGAAATCACGCGATCGCCAGTGAGTTCCCTTCGTAAGATATTCCAGTTTTAATCCCCTCTTCCTCGGGGTGTTGATTGAAATGGATTGGACGGAATTTCACTCATTGCAGAAGGTATTGTTTTAATCCCCTCTTCCTCGGGGTGTTGATTGAAATCTTTTTCTTCCGACAAATATTTTAGCCAAAGATCAATGTTTTAATCCCCTCTTCCTCGGGGTGTTGATTGAAATGCAATTCAAGATAAAGTAAACCGGGACGGTTTACATCTGTTTTAATCCCCTCTTCCTCGGGGTGTTGATTGAAATAACGGAAATCGTCATCGTCAGCGACAGCGGCATCGGCTGTTTTAATCCCCTCTTCCTCGGGGTGTTGATTGAAATATACCTTGTAAACACGAAAAACTATCAGCAGTGTATCAGGTTTTAATCCCCTCTTCCTCGGGGTGTTGATTGAAATATGGCGGGCTTACAGGCAATGTTCCGCACATGTATGTGTTTTAATCCCCTCTTCCTCGGGGTGTTGATTGAAATCTAACGTTTCAAATCTCATTTGGAAACAATGGACATCATCGGTTTTAATCCCCTCTTCCTCGGGGTGTTGATTGAAATTCGCGATGGTTTAGGTGCAATTGCACTGAAGCCCTCCGTTTTAATCCCCTCTTCCTCGGGGTGTTGATTGAAATCTAACGTTTCAAATCTCATTTGGAAACAATGGACATCATCGGTTTTAATCCCCTCTTCCTCGGGGTGTTGATTGAAATACGGTGGTCAATATTGGAGAGTTTTATGGCCTTAAAGGTTTTAATCCCCTCTTCCTCGGGGTGTTGATTGAAATTATTATAGAGGAGCAACGCTATGAATCGCATCCAGAAAGTTTTAATCCCCTCTTCCTCGGGGTGTTGATTGAAATCCGTACAGGCACCGACATGTGATCGAGACGGACAAGTTTTAATCCCCTCTTCCTCGGGGTGTTGATTGAAATTCGTGGCTCCAGCTTGAGTGCCCGAACACCCAGGTTTTAATCCCCTCTTCCTCGGGGTGTTGATTGAAATCGAAGTCGACCAGACCCTCACGTTCGGCAAGGATGTGTTTTAATCCCCTCTTCCTCGGGGTGTTGATTGAAATGTCGGGCAAACAAATTCTGGGTTGGATGATTAGTCTGGTTTTAATCCCCTCTTCCTCGGGGTGTTGATTGAAATCCAGAAGGTTACGTCAGAGACGACGTAAACTAGCACCTTCGTTTTAATCCCCTCTTCCTCGGGGTGTTGATTGAAATGCTGCATTTGCAGCGGTGGTGATCCTTGGAACAGGTTTTAATCCCCTCTTCCTCGGGGCGTTGATTGAAATATAACATCCTCGGTGGACAAGAGAAAAGTACATGGAATGGGTTTTAATCCCCTCTTCCTCGGGGCGTTGATTGAAATCTTTAGGTCATGAATGGTCATACTATCACTTAGATGGGTTTTAATCCCCCCTTCCTCGGGGCGTTGATTGAAATCTATTACAATTATGTGGGTGTGGATTTACTTCAGTTTTAATCCCCTCTTCCTCGGGGCGTTGATTGAAATGGAGCCTCTGTATCGGAATGGAAAGAATCTTGCGGTTTTAATCCCCTCTTCCTCGGGGCGTTGATTGAAATGCATGCCTGACGTTCACGCTCATGGCAGATGGGAAGGGTTTTAATCCCCTCTTCCTCGGGGCGTTGATTGAAATACCCAGCAATGGAATTCATTCGCTGTTCACCATCGGAGTTTTAATCCCCTCTTCCTCGGGGCGTTGATTGAAATGAGGCGATTACTCACCGTTCGAGATAACCGCATCAACCGTTTTAATCCCCTCTTCCTCGGGGCGTTGATTGAAATAGCTCGAGCTGTCCAAATCGTTGTCGGTCAACCTCTTGGTTTTAATCCCCTCTTCCTCGGGGCGTTGATTGAAATGCTAAATAATGTTTCAACCTTCACTAATAGAAGGGGGGTTTTAATCCCCTCTTCCTCGGGGCGTTGATTGAAATTCTACAAGGAAATCCCATTAAAAAAAATGGGTACAAGTTTTAATCCCCTCTTCCTCGGGGCGTTGATTGAAATCATTTTGATAGGGGTGGGAATGAGAACTGGTCCATAGGGTTTTAATCCCCTCTTCCTCGGGGCGTTGATTGAAATTCCTGACTTATATGTTTCATTTATTGCCGCCGAAAGTGTTTTAATCCCCTCTTCCTCGGGGCGTTGATTGAAATGTCTGAAATCGCAGACCTTCGTATTCGCCGAATACAGTTTTAATCCCCTCTTCCTCGGGGCGTTGATTGAAATTTAGACGGGCGTAGCGCGCCGCTGATCCAGTCAGCGTTTTAATCCCCTCTTCCTCGGGGCGTTGATTGAAATCTTAATCACTGTGCTTAAGATACAAAACAACTCTGGAGTTTTAATCCCCTCTTCCTCGGGGCGTTGATTGAAATCTGAAACGCATAATCTTTCTTTAATAGCTAAAAAAGAGTTTTAATCCCCTCTTCCTCGGGGCGTTGATTGAAATAATTGATAACGATACTCTGTCATTTCCAATGACACCAAATGTTTTAATCCCCTCTTCCTCGGGGCGTTGATTGAAATCCCTACTACAAACGAAAACGAGTTCGAAGCACAGATGTTTTAATCCCCTCTTCCTCGGGGCGTTGATTGAAATTTGGATCGCGGTAAAAACTGTTTTAAAGAGTATTAAGGTTTTAATCCCCGCTTCCTCGGGGTGTTGATTGAAATACAGGGTATGATCATTCTTGCGATCTTGGTTATTTCGTTTTAATCCCCTCTTCCTCGGGGTGTTGATTGAAATCCCCAGTGCGATCACCGTGGGAGATATCAGCGGCGAGTTTTAATCCCCTCTTCCTCGGGGTGTTGATTGAAATGTGCTGACCGAGCAAGAATAGGAGTCTCTATGCAGGTTTTAATCCCCTCTTCCTCGGGGTGTTGATTGAAATCTGACATCGTTGTACAACCGCTCCCAAGCGGCACGGTTTTAATCCCCTCTTCCTCGGGGTGTTGATTGAAATCCTCGCCACTCTGCGAGAACAACAACAAAACTCTTGTTTTAATCCCCTCTTCCTCGGGGTGTTGATTGAAATCTTGGCAGCGCACAGCGCCGCCTGTCGGAAATATCTGTTTTAATCCCCTCTTCCTCGGGGTGTTGATTGAAATGCAGTACTCGTTGAGTATGGCCGTGTTTATATGAGTTTTAATCCCCTCTTCCTCGGGGTGTTGATTGAAATTCGTCCGGACCGCTGAGCAGAACGTCAGCCCCACCAAGTTTTAATCCCCTCTTCCTCGGGGTGTTGATTGAAATATTGACAATAAAGCTCGTACAATCAACCAATATAAGTTTTAATCCCCTCTTCCTCGGGGTGTTGATTGAAATATTATCATTGAGGGTCTCGACCCAAAGGTAATGGAAAAAGTTTTAATCCCCTCTTCCTCGGGGTGTTGATTGAAATACTGTAGTTGAACGTAGGAAAAAGATCGGAGTGTGAGAGGTTTTAATCCCCTCTTCCTCGGGGTGTTGATTGAAATGTGCCCCTCTGGGGACATAAAAAAGTGCGAGTAGTAGAGTTTTAATCCCCTCTTCCTCGGGGTGTTGATTGAAATGACCCCTCCAAGCCAGGGATTCACGTCGCCGTAACCGTTTTAATCCCCTCTTCCTCGGGGTGTTGATTGAAATACCAAGGCCACGATCACCGCGCCGTCCGCGAGCTGCGTTTTAATCCCCTCTTCCTCGGGGTGTTGATTGAAATTGCCACGAATAAGTGGACCGGCTGGCAGGACCGAGTTTTAATCCCCTCTTCCTCGGGGTGTTGATTGAAATCTCCACTTGTGGAAGCTAGTACTCATAGGAGTAGGGTTTTAATCCCCTCTTCCTCGGGGTGTTGATTGAAATACCCCGACCGCCGCGCCCACCAGCGCTCCGACGAGTTTTAATCCCCTCTTCCTCGGGGTGTTGATTGAAATAAACACCACAGTCAACCCGACGGCGGCTGCCCCGATGTTTTAATCCCCTCTTCCTCGGGGTGTTGATTGAAATGCCCGACTCACAGCCGCCGTGCACGCAACTCATCATTGGGTTTTAATCCCCTCGTCCTCGGGGCGTTGATTGAAATTTTATGAATCTCGCTGGCGGCATCTCAGATCTAGGTGTTTTAATCCCCTCGTCCTCGGGGCGTTGATTGAAATTTTACAGAGCCTATCAGAGAAGTGGCAGAGATTTGTTTTAATCCCCTCGTCCTCGGGGCGTTGATTGAAATCTCAAATTCCTGATGATACAAAAGTTACTGTTCAAGTGTTTTAATCCCCTCGTCCTCGGGGCGTTGATTGAAATCAAGTTCGGTCAAGCTGCCTACGATTCTCAGGAGATAAGTTTTAATCCCCTCGTCCTCGGGGCGTTGATTGAAATGTCGCACGGAATCTTCCTTCTACTCAGACTGCTCATGCAGTTTCGTTTTAATCCCCTCGTCCTCGGGGCGTTGATTGAAATCAAAAGATATTGTGCAAGGACACGAGCACATATATCTTGTTTTAATCCCCTCGTCCTCGGGGCGTTGATTGAAATAAAAAATTAATGAGCTCTTGGCTCCCTACGGGGAAATGTTTTAATCCCCTCGTCCTCGGGGCGTTGATTGAAATCACTCGCAGTTAAGTAAACATCTTATGAAGATGTCATTGTTTTAATCCCCTCGTCCTCGGGGCGTTGATTGAAATAGTATCTCTATGAACGAAGCATTTTGCATAGAGAGTTTTAATCCCCTCGTCCTCGGGGCGTTGATTGAAATAGAACACGAATGGCAGCTACGACATGGGGATCATGTTTTAATCCCCTCGTCCTCGGGGCGTTGATTGAAATCCCCGCCAGTTCATCGGCGGTGATCACCGACAGCGTTTTAATCCCCTCGTCCTCGGGGCGTTGATTGAAATATTTCTCCCTCACCGGCGGCGAACGCAGGATGGAATTGTTTTAATCCCCTCGTCCTCGGGGCGTTGATTGAAATGCCCTGCGAAGTTCTGCGCAGTAATTCGCAGCACCTGCTGTTTTAATCCCCTCGTCCTCGGGGCGTTGATTGAAATATTTCTCCCTCACCGGCGGCGAACGCAGGATGGAATTGTTTTAATCCCCTCGTCCTCGGGGCGTTGATTGAAATCCAAGCTGTGCTCCGATGCGATGGCTTACCCCAGGTTTTAATCCCCTCGTCCTCGGGGCGTTGATTGAAATTATTAGCACAAGCAATGTTCCCGCTAATGCGACTGAAGTTTTAATCCCCTCGTCCTCGGGGCGTTGATTGAAATGGTAACACCGCGACTTTTCAACAAGGAAGCGGCTTTGGTTTTAATCCCCTCGTCCTCGGGGCGTTGATTGAAATCCTGGTCTGGACCGTCGACTGGGAAGTCGTATATGAGTTTTAATCCCCTCGTCCTCGGGGCGTTGATTGAAATAATTACCGTACGGGATTTGGATGTAGCAGCTTTTTACATGTTTTAATCCCCTCGTCCTCGGGGCGTTGATTGAAATCGCTGGACCACCGGCCGCATTATCGGCGTTACCATCGTTTTAATCCCCTCGTCCTCGGGGCGTTGATTGAAATACGCCGGCGCAAGCCCGCGGTACCACGATGGATAAAGGTTTTAATCCCCTCGTCCTCGGGGCGTTGATTGAAATACGTTAACCGAACCATAACAAAAGGAGTAACAGAATGGGTTTTAATCCCCTCGTCCTCGGGGCGTTGATTGAAATAGCTGCGCACGGTGCTTCTGACGATGTACGGCAATGGTTTTAATCCCCTCGTCCTCGGGGCGTTGATTGAAATTTAACTGTTATGCCCGCTCCCGCCACTGCAACGCCCGTTTTAATCCCCTCGTCCTCGGGGCGTTGATTGAAATATATCATCAGACTACCACCAATAATATCTGATGATTGTTTTAATCCCCTCGTCCTCGGGGCGTTGATTGAAATTTTCTATGACAGTAGCTATCTTTATCGGGACAGGGATGTTTTAATCCCCTCGTCCTCGGGGCGTTGATTGAAATCCTGAGAATTTACATTTTCTCTCAGACGGACGCTTAGGTTTTAATCCCCTCGTCCTCGGGGCGTTGATTGAAATACTCAACCAGAAATCGGAGGTGGAAAGTAGCCTGGTTTTAATCCCCTCGTCCTCGGGGCGTTGATTGAAATCGATCGTAATTCAACTATCGTAACTTTAAACACGAAAGTTTTAATCCCCTCGTCCTCGGGGCGTTGATTGAAATAACAACACCGCCTTGATCATCGGCGCGGCCATTGGCGTTTTAATCCCCTCGTCCTCGGGGCGTTGATTGAAATTGAACTGCAGCGCCTGAAGGCTGAGTTGGATGCCCGTTTTAATCCCCTCGTCCTCGGGGCGTTGATTGAAATTCACCGACCCGACCACGCAGGCTGAACTGCAGCGTTTTAATCCCCTCGTCCTCGGGGCGTTGATTGAAATACCCTCGAAAACATCGTCTTCCGCGGCGGCAACGCCGTTGGTTTTAATCCCCTCGTCCTCGGGGCGTTGATTGAAATTACTAGATAGAGGTAAGAAGAAGTTCACACTATTTGTGGTTTTAATCCCCTCGTCCTCGGGGCGTTGATTGAAATAAAGGGTCAGGCACTGGTCCAGTTGCATAACCAACTGTTTTAATCCCCTCGTCCTCGGGGCGTTGATTGAAATGGTAACCAGACCAATGTCCACACCGTCGATTATTACAGTTTTAATCCCCTCGTCCTCGGGGCGTTGATTGAAATTCGAACGCGCCCGCTTTGAAAAGCATGGCGAGGTTCGAGTTTTAATCCCCTCGTCCTCGGGGCGTTGATTGAAATCTACGCATCGTCCATTGCCGCCACCACGGCGGCCACGTTTTAATCCCCTCGTCCTCGGGGCGTTGATTGAAATGCAAGAAGCAGCATCGATTTTCATGAACATAGTAACTGTTTTAATCCCCTCGTCCTCGGGGCGTTGATTGAAATTCGGAGCTAAAACCCACATCATCTGACGATAGTGAAAGTTTTAATCCCCTCGTCCTCGGGGCGTTGATTGAAATACATAGTTTTTTTTTTGTCGTTAGCTACAGTTTTTTGTTTTAATCCCCTCGTCCTCGGGGCGTTGATTGAAATACATCTCGACGACAACTAAGCTTGGCACTGGCGAGTTTTAATCCCCTCGTCCTCGGGGCGTTGATTGAAATCGATCAATTCTGTAATTAATTTTCCCCTCCCATAATGTTTTAATCCCCTCGTCCTCGGGGCGTTGATTGAAATCTGGCATGGTCGCTCAATGGCCCGCAAATCCCGGGTTTTAATCCCCTCGTCCTCGGGGCGTTGATTGAAATAAAATGTATGGCAACGGCGTTCTTATCGCTGCTCGTTTTAATCCCCTCGTCCTCGGGGCGTTGATTGAAATGCCCGCACAGGGTGCGATAGTGATTCCTGCGGGAATCGTGTTTTAATCCCCTCGTCCTCGGGGCGTTGATTGAAATAGATGTCGGACAGAGAAAGAGATAGGAGGACTACCGTTTTAATCCCCTCGTCCTCGGGGCGTTGATTGAAATCCTTTGGCATCATCGACGACGACTACGGCGTTTTCGCGTTTTAATCCCCTCGTCCTCGGGGCGTTGATTGAAATCGGTCTCGCATTGGCCGTCATCTTCTTCTGGACCGCGTGTTTTAATCCCCTCGTCCTCGGGGCGTTGATTGAAATTAATCCTTATCATATTTTAAAAATATCAGAGTATCACGTTTTAATCCCCTCGTCCTCGGGGCGTTGATTGAAATGGTAATTCGATGGAAACGACACGACGGATCGATTGGAAGTTTTAATCCCCTCGTCCTCGGGGCGTTGATTGAAATCCCGTCCCAACCAACGGCAATGGTGACTGCATCTGCCCGTTTTAATCCCCTCGTCCTCGGGGCGTTGATTGAAATTGAAGAGCTTCACCGAAAAGTCCACCGGCTACGATAACGGGTTTTAATCCCCTCGTCCTCGGGGCGTTGATTGAAATTAGTCAACCCAAATGACGACGCAGTTCGCGTCGAATGTTTTAATCCCCTCGTCCTCGGGGCGTTGATTGAAATCGAGGACTATTTGCCAGTCGCCAGGACGATCGTGTTTTAATCCCCTCGTCCTCGGGGCGTTGATTGAAATTGTTGATGACACGAGACCAACTAGTGGAGAGACTGCGTTTTAATCCCCTCGTCCTCGGGGCGTTGATTGAAATTTTTACCCTTATGGCCTTAAAAGAAGGTGTAGTAAAGTTTTAATCCCCTCGTCCTCGGGGCGTTGATTGAAATCTCCGTTTCGGCGGTCAAAAACGTCAGCTAAACGCGTTTTAATCCCCTCGTCCTCGGGGCGTTGATTGAAATGGCTCCAAGCTGGACCAGAAATACCTCACCGTTTGGTTTTAATCCCCTCGTCCTCGGGGCGTTGATTGAAATCCAGGTGTGTAACACAAACCTGTGAGCTTTGGGATCTGTTTTAATCCCCTCGTCCTCGGGGCGTTGATTGAAATGAACCCGCCTCGATTAGCATCCCGCGCGAACCAGCGTTTTAATCCCCTCGTCCTCGGGGCGTTGATTGAAATAAGCTCACAGGTTTGTGTTACACACCTGGCCGCAAGGGTTTTAATCCCCTCGTCCTCGGGGCGTTGATTGAAATGCACCATGAAACGCTACGGAGTCGGAAGCTTCTTGACGTTTTAATCCCCTCGTCCTCGGGGCGTTGATTGAAATACAACCTCGAGAAGGCCCCGGCTCCTCCGGAGACGGGGTGTTTTAATCCCCTCGTCCTCGGGGCGTTGATTGAAATCCTCCGGCGGTTTTTTTAACTGCCACAGGCTCTGAAAGTTTTAATCCCCTCGTCCTCGGGGAGTTGATTGAAATCGAGGGCACGCCCAGCGTGGCAGTGCCGTTAGCGTGTTTTAATCCCCTCGTCCTCGGGGCGTTGATTGAAATCCGAACTCGTTCTTCCTGAGCGGGAAAAGGTAGTCGTTTTAATCCCCTCGTCCTCGGGGCGTTGATTGAAATCGATTGAACAGTACACAGAAAGGAACCATTGCCATGTTTTAATCCCCTCGTCCTCGGGGCGTTGATTGAAATACCGCACAATCAATTCTGAAGGTCATGCTTTATGAAGTTTTAATCCCCTCGTCCTCGGGGCGTTGATTGAAATACAACGGCGTGTATGTTTATTACGCCGACGGTACCTCGGTTTTAATCCCCTTGTCAATCGTCGCCCGATAGTGCTCTGTGATCGTTAGCAATACTGCCCAACCAGATTCTCGGCAATGCTGCTCACCTGGTTCTCGCCATTGACCCGGTTTTCTGACCAGCCCATTGCTGATCAGCC
>NZ_BAABRU010000058.1 GCF_039545135.1 Herpetosiphon gulosus
GCGATATCACTGCAAAATGGGTCACGCTGCCAAACTGGGCACGGATTCGCAACCAATTGGCCATTCGCTTTGACGGACGCTTTCCGGGGTAATGGGGCGAAATACACAATCTACTTGACAGTCCCCTCTCGGCGAGGGTTAAGCCAAGCGTATCGATGCTCGTTGATTCCCGCGCAAGGGTGGTCAGCACGTGCTGCTGCTGGGTGCCATCATCGGTCTGGATCTGGATGGTGATCGTTATCTGCATGCGGGTTCCTCCCCAGCGCGTGAAAGGCCTGATTCACCGCCCGCCGATCGAAGGCGATGGGCATCCATGCCTCCCAGTCGTCGAGTTGATCAAGCGCATCCATAAAGTCGTCATCATCAACCGTTGGGCGTGGCCCGCCCGCCGCGAATGTCTGGACCCGTTCAATGATCAGCTGCATGGCGGCATGGAGTGGATCAAGCCTATCCCACGACGTTCGTTCACGAAGCAGCGCTCGGTAGCCCGGGGGGCCACCACAATCTTCGGGTGGACATGCCCCCGATCCCGCGTGACAGTGGGGATAGACGCGGTGCGGGACGGCGGGACGAATCTGTTCAATCCAGATATCGTGCTGCCAGAAGTCGCCCATAGCGTAGTCGTAGCGGAAGCGCTCACCAACCCGCAACCGAAAATCGGCAAGCCGCACCTGGTCGGGATCATCAGCAAAGGAAAAACCGCCATCGTGATAGACTCCATAGGCTTTCCCATAGATGAGCAATTGATGGAGGTGGGCATCCTCCCAGCCCATCGCAATTTGGAGAATGGCATGGAGATCAGCAATGGTGGTGGTTGCGGCAACCTGGACCCGTCGCCACACCTGCGGCGTGATATCCCGCAGCACGATTTTGAGGTGATAGATCAGCGGTGTCGATGCAGCAAGGGTCATGGCAACTCCGGCTGGGTTTCCACGGCGAGGACAGGGGCAAGAAAACGGTCGTTTGGTTGCCCATGGGTGGGGGTGGCGCGAAACAGCGGTGTCATGGGCAGTCAGATGGGCATGATACGCAGTCAAGGTATCTTTGTTAAGATACCACAGGCAACAATGAGATTCTTGACTAGAAGGAGCGCACCCATGCAGCTTGGCTATGCCCGTGTTTCCACCGACGACCAACACCTGCATCTGCAACACGATGCCTTGCAGCAGGCCGGATGTGAGCAGATCTTTGCCGATCACGGCAGCGGCGCAACCGCTGACCGGAGTGGTTTCCAGCGCTTGCTGGCCTATGCGCGAGCGGGGGACATCGTGGTGGTATGGCGCTTGGATCGGCTGAGCCGCTCGCTCAAAGATCTGATCGACGTCGTCACGCTGCTGGATACCAAGGGCATCGGCCTGAAAAGCATCCACGAATCGATCGATACGACCTCCAGTGCGGGGAAACTGATTTTCCATATCTTTGGGGCACTGGCGGAATTTGAACGCACGCTCATTCGCGAACGCACCCACGCGGGACTCCAGGCAGCGCGAGCGCGAGGGCGGAAGGGTGGGCGACCGAAAGCCCTGTCCGTCGATCAGCAGGCCTTGGCGGTGAAGCTCTATACTGAAAAGCAGCACACGATCGCGCAGATCTGCCGGATGCTCGGGATTTCAAAGCCGACGCTCTACAAATATCTAGCCGACGCGTCCGCAGCGGGAACCACCAACGCCTGAGGCGCATGACCTCGACTTTTTTGTGGTCTCCATCAAGAATTATGGAGTGAATGCAGTCGGCTTATTGCGAATTGCATCATCTTCTATAATTTGACACTGCTTGATCGCCTGATAGCCCAGAAAGAGGCGGCTGGGGATATGGTGAGTGCCGCTGTCTTGGCCGAGATTGCTCCGGTTGCATGGCACATATTAATTTCTATGGCCGCCGGCACGGGAACCGGAGCCGCCAGCACATGAGACTGCTGCCCTCGACTCGTATAATAGATCTACTGATTCCAACGTGATGGTGAGACTGGTGCCCCCGAAGCGGCACGACCGCGGAAAAAAGACACGTCCCCATCACGTCGGGCAGTGGTGAGTCTGAACCGCATCAAGCGGATACAACCGCGCATTCACGAGTAACGACTATGCCCTGCCCTGGATATTCAGTGTGTTCCATGATGACGTGTGGGTTTCAACCGGAGTATCCTTATGAATCGATCGCCCGTCTATCACTGTTTTGTTGGGATCGATATTGCCGCGAAGACCTTTGTGGCCGCGTATGCGGAGCCAGGTCATGCAGCCAGCTCACCGCGCACCTTTGACCAGACTGAGGCTGGATTTGCCGCCTTCCAAGCCTACCTCCCAGCGACAATCCTGCCCACGCAGATCCTCATCGCAATGGAAGCCACGGGGTCATACTGGATTCGGCTGGCGGTTACCCTGCATCAAGCAGGCTACGCGGTGGCCGTGATGAATCCAAAGCACATCCACAATTTTGCCAAATCGCTCCCGCGTCGCGCGAAAACCGATGCGCTTGATGCCGACGTTCTTCTCCGCTTTGCGACTGAGCGCCAGCCATCCTGTTGGACTCCACCGCCAACGGTCTATCATGAACTGCGCCAACGCTTACTTGCTCGCGATGCCTTACTGGCCATGCGAACCCAAGCCCGTAACCAACAGCATGCCCTCAGTCAGTGGCCCGTGGTTGTTGCGGAGGTAACCGCCCACTTTAATACCGTCTTGGCGGCCTTGGATACACAACTGGCGATGCTCGAACGCGAAATCACCACGACCATGCAGCTCGGTGACTGGGCAGCATCGGCCACGCTCTTGTTATCAATCCCGGGGATCGGTCTGCACACGACCGCGTGGCTGCTGGTGAGCACGCTTAATTTCACCTTGTGCGCAACCCCGGAAGCAGCGGTAGCCTATGCTGGATTAAATCCGCTTGCCCGCGAGTCTGGAACGAGTATTCGTGGCAGACCCCGTGTTGGTCGGGGCGGTAATGCCCGCCTACGAACTGTCCTGTATATGGCAACACTCAGTGCGAGTCGGTATAACCCGCCAATTCAGGCATTGTATACGCGCCTGCGGGAACGAGGAAAAGCGGTCAAGGTGGCTCGCTGTGCGGCAGCACGCAAACTGATTCACCTTGCATGGGCTATTGTGAAGACGGGACAACCGTTTGATCCTGGCTACCAGCAGAAGCTCCGTGAGCACAGGGTCATGGTCGCTATTACGGACTAATGGGAATTGCACCGATGGAAGCGCACGCAGCACGGCAGCGCGTCTGCGCTGTTGGGGTGCGTGCCGTCGGCGATAGCCGACCATGGCATGCCGATCATGCTCTTCCCTTGGAGAAAATTTCATCCTTGACAACGATTACCGCATCTTTTTTGTGGTCTCCTGATATCGTATTTTGTATCAGAACCGATGAACGGAATGGATACCGCTCAGCGAGCAAAAAACATATACAAGCGCAGTCGTTATCGCATGCAGCGAATGCACGCAGCCTCCGTCCCCAAACGGATACCTCAAGGGCGAATCTATGGTAGAGTACCCAGAGGATGGTTTGTGTAGGACAGGATACACCGCAATGGCTGCTCGCGATCTCTTTCATTCGTTGGTGCGCTCCGCCCTGGAAACCCATGGCTGGACGATTACCCATGACCCTTACGTCCTGACCGTTGGTGGGGTTGATTTTGCGATTGATTTGGGTGCCGAACACCTCATGGCCGCCAAGCGCGATGGAGTCCAGATTGCGGTCGAAATTAAAAGCTTTCTCGGGCCATCCTTGGTTACTGATTTTCACGCGGCCTTAGGGCAATTCTTGAATTATCAGTTGGCCTTGGAACAGACTGATCCGACCCGCCAGTTGTATTTGGCCGTGCCGCTCGATGCCTATCTGACCTTTTTTCAACTCCCCTTTGCCCAAATCGCCCGTGACCGCTACGCGGTGCGGCTCTTGATTTATGACCCTGGTCAACCGGAGGCGCTAACATGGACTCCACACCCACCTATCGGATGATTCTCCAAGCGGTATTAACCGACTATCATACCCGCACCAAGGATGCCGACTCCACGCTGGAGCGGCAACTCATTCTTGATCCGGTGCATGATCATTACATGCTGATGGCGGTCGGCTGGCAGGGGCCACGCCGGATTGCCCATTGTCTGATTCACTGCGATCTCAAAGATGGCCAAGTCTGGATTCAGACCGATAGTACCGAGCCAGGTATTGCCGAGCAGTTGGTAGAACAGGGTATCCCAAAAAGCGCGATTGTCCTTGCCTTTCTGGCTCCCTACAAACGACCGTATAGTGGCTTTGGCGTGGAACACGCGGCTTAAGGCAGAACCCTGATGGAGACACCCATGCGATCACCTGATCCTGCCACTGGCGAACCCATTCGCCTCTATGGCCACGACCGCTGCCCTGCCGTCCCACCCGTGCGCGGGCTGCTCAATCGCGCGTGCATCCCCTATACCTATATCAATATTCATCATGACCCCGCTGCGGCAGCGGTTGTGCAACAGATCAACGATGGCAACGCGAGCGTGCCAACGCTCGTGTTTCCCGATGAAAGCACCTTGACTGAACCGACAACGAAACAGCTGGTCGCACGCCTCGCCCAGGTTGGCTATGCCGTGCCGTGGCATGCACAACTGATCGGCTACGGCTGGAAACTGCTGATTGGGGTGGGGATTGTGCTTGCGATTGTGCGGGGGTTGGGCTGGATTTAAGCCGTGCCTGTCCAGAAATATGAAAAAGGAAGGATCGCTATTTTGGGGAGGTAGGGTACTGATTTGTCCTTTGTATCAGTACCATGGGCTAACCATACCGACCTCGTAGCTACCGATGCGAAGAAACGGGATACCAAGCACCTGGGGTGTCTGATTGAGCAGGTTTCTTCGCATCCGATCGTTATCCGTAGCGAGTCATGCGGGCGACCATCGCATCAACCCATGGAATGGTTGCCAAGAGAGCGGCCCCAAGATCGGGATAGGCTGCCAAGAGTGGGTGCACCATGGATAGACGTGCCCACAGTGCCGATGGCGTTGGTGCGTCGATCCATGCGGCGAGGATGGGATGCACCAACGCCATCGTGTCATCCATGCCATCGATGGAACCGCGTCCTTGTCGGAGCGGCGGCGCTGGAACACCCATGGCCCGCATGGCCAGATCGGTTCCCATCCATGCCCGTGCTTGTGGATCACGGATCGCTGCGAGGAATGGTGGCATGAAGCGATAGGCTCGCGCATGGACGAACAGAAACAGCGTGTTGTGGAGGAAGCTGGCTTGCTCCTGATCATCGATTAAGGTCTGTGCATACCGCAGCATATACTGCATCACGTGATCACGAAGCGCGTGATGTCCCTGTTCATGCGCGGCCACGATTGCCTGATAGAGGCCAGGTACATGGGAAATCAACGGCAACAACGCGTGAACTTTGGCTCCATTGCCGGTTGTTGCCGCAGCAACAACCATCGCCAGCAGTGCCGATTCCTGGTCGCCATCGATCGAATCGAGCATCCGAAGGACGGCATCGGCCTGGATCCAATCACCACGCTGAGCATACGCGATACCGAGGGCTGTCAAGGCGTGGACTTTGCTGGGGGCTTCATCGATCGATCGAGCAAGCAACGCCGCCTCATCCAACCATCCTTGGTCAATAGCGGCTTGTACCAGCGCATCGCGCGTGGCATCGCCAATTGAATGATCAACGATCGCTGCTACGAACTGGTGCGCCGTATCCCACGCGCCGCGCCGCGCTGCATCCACGGCAAGGGTTTGGAGTCCTGCTGCACGACTTGCGGGATTGGGGATCGTCTGCACAATGGTTTGCGCTTCAGCGATGGCACCTGCGCTGATGGCCGCATCGATGATACGCCGCTGGATCTGGCTGCGGACGTGGGGATCGTCCATCCGATCAGCGATCTGTCGCGCTGTCTCACGATCACCAATCACGGCAGCCGTTTCGGCGACCAGTCCTACCATCGACAGCTGTTGGACGGGGAGGAGATCCAGCGGAATGGCCGTTTGGACGCGCAGCAGCCACTGTTGGGCAATACGGTGCTGATCGGCACGCGCTGCCGCCTGGGCAATCGTGAGCATCATCATACTCCGTTGCCACGCGTTGGGATAGACCGATACCAACGGCTCGAGGATGACCCAATCACCATGCTCGATCGCACTGGTGAGGATCGACGTGAGGACGGTCGTATCAATCGGGCCGTGTGGAATGGTTGCCACGATCTGGGCATAGATCGCTTGGCGTTGCGCCGTATTCCCGACGGCGAGTACCGCACTCCACGCGGCGATGCGCTCTGACCGCTGCGGGAGCTGAGCGATCTGGTGCATGGCTTCTGTCCCGAAACCAAGCTCGACCATACCACGCCAGCGGTCATGATTGGTTTCTTCAACCGCCGTCTGAAGCCGCAATGCCAGCAACCGATACTGCCAAGCCCGCACGATCACCACATCGAGGGGGGTGGACGGTGATGGTCTCTGGAGCATAACGCCATACATGAGATCGGCAATTACCCCATCCCGCGTCGCTTCTCCCTGGATTTTTGCCAGCCCATAGACTCCTGCATCAAGAAGAAGTCCGATCTGCGTTTCCTGCTGCGCACCCGTTAAATGCATCAGAAAGGCATGGGAGGCATAGCGCCGCTGTTCAAACGCGGCATCATCAACGATGTCTTGGCCCATCACCGCCTCGGCTTGACCACACCATGCGGCAAGGCGGCGATGGCCATCGCGGAGGGCGGACGCGGGGAACAACCGATTCCATGCGGGAATCTCCGCCAATCCTGGGATGAGGCAAAGCACGCCATCCATCGTGAAGGCAAGAACAGACGGAATCCAAGCCACGGCGGCTTCCACGGTTTCGACGGGCACGGCGAAAATGGTGGCGATGGCGGCCACCGTGAGCGGGGCGTAGGCTACGTGCAGGCAGGCGAGCAGAGGGCAGAGGATGGTCTCCCATCGGGTTGGATCGGTGCGTGCATGGGCTTCAAGGTGATCGATTCCATCCATAATTGCGGTGGGGATGGGGTTGGATGGGATCGCCATGATGACCATATTAACAGGCCATTCTGGCATTGCGTTCGGAGCAATCGGGATCGGCATGATGATCACGACTCCCGCCGGAAGTACCACGGGCAACTGTTTCCATGGCCGTTCCCAGTGATCCATCCCCTCCAAGACGATGGTGATGGGCTTGGTGGTGCTTGCAAGGCGGTTCAGCAGGGTAACCCATGTTTTCCACACGGTTGGGTACGGTGCATCAGCGGGAGGCAGGGTTGGCAAGTGATCCGGCAAATGCTGTACGATCATCTGGGCAATCAGCGTCCAGAGCCACGCCGTTGGCGGATCGGTCGGGATGCGGTGAGCGTAGAGATAGATGGTCGCATGGCGCATCAGCCAGGATCGCAAGCTGATGGGGATCGTGGCCGATTCGGGGATGAGCATAACCCCGCCCACAGCCTGGTGGTCGCGGATCATTGGAGACCACGCCCCATCATCATGGTCGTGACTCGCAGCAATCCGGGTCGCAAGTACGAGGTATGAGGCCGCCTGATAGGTATGCCGAAGATAGACACCGAGAAGCCACGCATGGGGCATAACCGAACGCGCGGTATGGATGAGGTGGATGAGGCGTGGGTAATCGGCCCACGGGAGGGCGTGGTTCTGTATGCGCGTCACAAGGAGCGCGGCTTGTTTAGAGGTCTGCGGTGGACAGCGTGAATCACTCGCAAGCTGGTGGATGGTGTCACCAAGAAGGACTGGAATCAATATCATGGAAAAATCTCACTACCAAGGTGGCCACTGTCAAGAGCATGGTGTTGGCGCACGCATATGGGATTCAACGACATCGAGGATGGTACCATCAGCAACCGCAGGCTGTCCAAAGGCGAGTTGAAAGGGCATCCCAACCCAGAATTGACCAGTATGCTCATCTGGTGATAACATCCGAATCCCGCCAGTAATGGTTTCGCCGGGCATAAGCATGCCATCCTCCGTTCCAAAAAAGTAACAGAACCAATCGTGCGGCGAATGTTGGTATCGAAATTGGATATCTATCCCACCAAGCCAGAGAGGGGCGACCCTCAGTCCTGATGGATAGAGTGATACCGTAACAATAATGTGTGGTGGATAGAGCATGGGAAACCTCTCTACGTATCGCGATGACGAATGATCGCAATCATACCTTTTTTCAACAGATGGATACCAATCAGGAAGCCCTGAGCCTTTAATGATCTCGGCAACCTAGAAAGGTCGTCACTCAGATCCATATGGGCGTTGTTACGAAAGAATCCCTTGACAAACAACGAGAAGGATCGGGAGCATGAGCGCGGCAACCACGGGTTCGATGATTCCAAGACGCTTTCTGCCCCGATGGGTTGTTACGCATCACGCGGCCCATCATGTATGACGTGGTGTATGCGATGGCCATTATGCATGATCCTCGGCAGTGGCGCTCTCTGACACCAAATCATTGGCCAAGGGAATGCGATCATTGGCGATGGCTTGCTGGGCAACATAGCGCCCTGGCGTGGCAAAATTTGACCAGCCGCCCGCATCCCGCAGCGCCTGAATCGGCACCTGCAACTGGGCCAGGCGGGTCGCCCACGAGTGGCGTAAGTCATGCGGCGAGAGATTGGCAATCCCAATCAGCATCCCCAGCTGCTGAATCCGCTTGCTGATCGCCCGTTCCGCCAACCCAAAGCGGGTAAACAGACCGTTCTGGTCAAAACTGGCGATCAGCGGCTGGTTCGGCTCGGTAGGGACAGGAACACTGGCCTGATAGCGGGCGAGCACCGTCCCCACATCCCCCAGCAAGCGATGGCGCTGGACGATCTTGACTTTGGGACGGGCAACCGTCAACAGATCGGTGCGCAGCGACTCCCAGCGCAGCAACGCGACTTCGCCACAGCGCAAGCCCAAGTCCACCAACAGGCAGACGAGCAGGGCATCACGGGCGGCAACGGCCTCAGACCGGGTCGTGGGATTGCGCCATGGGGCGTGCTTCAGGTCGATAATCTGGCTGGTCGTGAGAATATTGGCCGTGGCCTTTTTGGCGGCAATCCGCGTCGCTTGGTCGGTCGCCACGCGCTGCTGGTCGAGGTTGTCACCTTCACTGCGGCGATAGCCACTCAGCGCCCGAATCCGACTATACGTGTCAGCGGGAATCACGCCCGCAAGGTGGGCCAACCGCGCATAGGTGCGCACGGTGGCGAGGCGAATATTGATCGTGCCAATCGCATAGCCTTCGGTCAGCATCCAGGTGCGAAAGGCGCTGATCAAGCCCGCCGTGATGCCGTCCCACGCCGCTGGATCGTGAGCCAACACCGAGACTTCCTGATCATCGACGGGAATCACCACGTTCACGCTGGCCAAGAAATCGGAGAACCCCTGCAAATCGACCTCATGCCGACGGCGCGTTTTGGGGGCAAGCCGACTGCGGTACTCGGTGATCATGACGGACTGGGCCGCCGTATCGGCTTGAATGCCCCGAATAGTTAAGGCCGCGCGGTGATCGGCCACGACTGGGTTCTCATTATTGGAAGGGGGGAGCAGGGTTGGTTCATCCATACAGACCTCACGTGACATAATTATGCGCGACACCCATCACGATGGCGTTCCATGGGGTGGGGATCGATCGGGTTCATGGCAGAGCGGAACACGAGGGCACGCATGCATGCGCATGGCGGCGCTCGTTTGAGGAGGAGTATAGTGGAGGCCGTGGTGGGGTGTCAAGGGCTAACTTACTCGGCAAGTTGGCCCTTGGAATCAACCCACCTGGATTTAAGTAATTCCCCAATCGGGGGACTAAGCTTGTCCAGCACCACAAGTAAGACACATATCGTTATGGGAGATAACATTTCCTTTACAGTTATCAGATTGGCAATCGATACGCTTTACATCAATAGTTTTCTGGCATACGATGCAATATAATGTTGTTGAAGAAGGTGTATTTGGTTGAAGCTGAGCTAGATCTGGGTATATGTCCATCTCTGTGCAATTACGAAGACATATTGGACACATATATCTTCTTTGTTTTGTAAGTCCAAAATATTTCTTTCTATCTGCTGGTTTGAGCATATCAATAACTAAAAGTATCTCATATGTCAATTGAGCATCAACATGATCACTTGTATGAATTACAACAATTGGATTATTTAGGAGATAATTGATTCGAGTAGGAATCCACTTAAGTGGACTTAATAGTTCATTACTTACTTCAAGAATATAGACTATAACTTGTTCTGGTCGAGCACGTGCTTTTTTATCGACCGTATGCATAATACGGTTTCTTAAGCTTCGTAGATCATTAAAAAAGTCCTTAAAATTATCTTCTAATCTTACAGAACTGACTGTATTATGGACGCGTATTAGATCTTGAGCATCAATAGTTCGGAAATCCGCAAAAGATAGATCTGATTTATCACAACCTCGTGGCCAATCCCGTGAATCTCCGGCTATAATAAGAAAAGGACTAACATTAACAATTCGGCTTTTTAAAAGAAATTCTACACCTTGCTGTACCAATGATACTGCCATAGTCAGAGATTTTTGTGATGCATTCCAATATTCATCACTTACCGTACCATCAGTATCCCATTGTTCAAAATCAGAGTCCTCAAGATCGATGATACGTTGTATCACAGCATCCCAAGCTAAATTCAAAAAATTAGTTCCTGCATCCTCAAATTCTTGTTTGGATGGGATATCTAATATCATATAATCCCTTCTTCAGTAATCATAATTAGCAAATCACAAGTTTAAAATAAATAATTAATGATCAGTTATGATCTTATAATATTGGTCTTCCTAGAAGATATGATCCATTCTACATAGTGTATTCCATCATCGATTAGGCATATTGCAGTACGTTTAGAAAGAGGACTAATATCATTTTCTGATCTCTTGATTAGCCCATCTTGAATATCGTGTGATAGCATATGCCACCATTTCGGTGCTATGTATATGTTCTCAAAGAACTCAAAGGTGAAACGTGTTAGTGCATTAGGAATATCATCATTATTAAGTTGATGAAGTGATCGAACGAGTTGTTCTCCTGACGCATTAGCTCCGACCCAAGCAATGACAATAGCCCCCCCACTATCAGTACCAATAACGGAATAGGTAATAAGGTCGTATCTAGCTTGAGGATTTGATGTGTCTTGTATCCTCTTTCCAGAGAAATCATATTCTGGATAAAGAACTCCACTACACATAAAATCAGGGCTATTGAGTAATTCGATAAGATAATGCAACTATTTTTCTGTAAATTCCCACGGGTTCCTTGGCGAATTGTCGGTTAGGCGTTCTCGTCCATGGTCAGATAGGTTCGTCCGGTTTCCCACTCCTCGCTAACTTCCATCACGAGCGCA
>NZ_BAABRU010000059.1 GCF_039545135.1 Herpetosiphon gulosus
ATCCCCGCGTCCCCGCAAACACATCCCAATCATAGTCCCGACGTAGACGGAATAAGATATTTTTTAGGAATGAGGTAGCTCAAATGTACTGAAGTGGGAGTTTTTGAGGGAATTTACAGTTAAGCCCTTCTTAATGTTGAACCGCGAGGCCCATACCATATCAAAATGATTGCGGCTGAGCATTCGCAATCATTAATTGCGGCTGACAAAGTCGTTTTAGTGATTGGCTTTGGTGAAAGTTATACTGGTCCACATATGGCACCCGACAAGAAATATTATATTCGCGCGGGAGCACACTCTGGTGCAACAGGACATTTTCTGGTCGAGGCGATTCGCGCTCGGCGCGGCATCCAAATGCCAATGTTACGAAGTCTTTTACGTTTACATGAACGGAAACCACAAATTATTGAACTCGTTGTTACTCCACTAAGCGACGCACCAGCCCTCAATGTGTCGCTTACCTTTAATCCATTTCCTAAAATAATAGAACGCCACTTTAAAGAACGCTTTCCAGTACGAATTCCGGTTATTGATCGGGCAAATCCATTCGTTATGGATCTCTCAACCTTTGGCGGCAATACAGCAGTATTTGGTGCAAATCCGGTGTTTCTTCACCTTGAATACGACGATATTGTTGGAAGACACTATACTGATCAACAAGTAATCGACGCATCGAACGGGATAGGGCCATTAAAAATTGGCGACGAGATGAGTGAAAAAGTTCATAGCGCCTTGAAAGACATTGCTAACGAGCTTGCTAAACTGGGGAAGGCATTACCTAACCGATAATGGTGTCAGGAATACCTATTATTATGTTGGACACCGTAAAAAAATCGTCAGATAGCTTTTGGATGCCATCCTCAGGCGTAATAAGGCCAGCAGAGCGTTTTCTTAACTCATTTTCGCCTAAGGGATTCCCTTGTCGTTTCGAAATATAGTCATCAAGCAACTTGCTATAGGTCAAAACACGCACTGGAGCAACAGTTGATGCAATAAGCTCGGTCAAACTACTTTTCCCTGTTGCTGGTGCTCCGGTAAGATACACTACATGGAATTGTTCGTCAGGCATATATTGTTCCTTATATGAGATTTATATGGCTGATGTATCATCATCTTCTAGCCACGTTTCAATAGCCATCCATTCTTGAGGAGTAACGGGAAAGACCGTGCCACGTTGATATCGCAGGATTGATAACCCTATTAATGCAAGATCAGTCCGCAGCATTGCCTTTGAAAGCGGTCGATTGAGAAGGATTCGATCATAAACAACTTCTACGCGTGGCTTTACGGCTTGGCCACGCCGTTTGTCAATCCAATATGCCTGTCCAATATCCGAATCTGGCTGCATAATCGGATCATGTTGAACGGTTCCTATCGCATAAATCCCCGCATGGTCACCCGATATCCAAATAAGTGCACGGTCACCACGGCGAACCTTTTTTGCATGCTGATTAATATTCCAAAGCTCTTTCGGTTCTATCTTCAATGCCTCATTAATTCTATACAAGCTTGGATGAGCCTGAAAGATCCACGTATTCTGGGTCACTGGTGGTACGGATGGTGGTGATGTCGGACTCATGCAGCCTCGCGATCATTGCAATATTCTTCGGTTCCATCGGCACGAATAAATCGTGGGTAGGGAGGTTGGACGCTCTTTCCATAAAACTGTGGAATTTCATGGTGTTCAATTCGTCGATTATCGTATACGCGAATCGACTCATCAAGGGTAATACTTGCAGCATCATGGACGATAAGCGTTGATGACGTTAGCTCGTTATCATCATCAAGGTGATAATGATGCAAATCATTAACCTTATCCGTAATAACCCAGCCCCGATTTGCTAAGAATCGTTGTGTGCTGAGCATTGCGCTTTGTGTCCACTTACGTTCTTCATCATGGGGGATAATGATGCAACCATAGCCTGCGGGCTTTGTCATCTCACAACCCCGATTAATAAACAATTGAACACTCATACCATAGTTGCTTGCCCCATACGGAGGGTTCGTATAAAACCAATCGAAGTGATTTTGAAGATCACGTGGCACTGGCTCAAACGCATTGTAGAGCCGAAAATCCATCAGATGCCTAAATCCATACCGCCGTGCAAACTGGGATTGCGCACGGAGCAACCGCTCATCAAAATCAACAATGACCATTTTCGCTGGAAGGGGATATCCGAGTTGGCCACCGAGAATGCCGAGTGCAAGACTCGCACAATCATTATCGCCCATAAAAACAACGGATTTTCCTGCTAATTGTTTCGCCATCAAGATGGCTTGGGTTGCCAAATCATCATCTCTCATAGAGATTTGATCAAATTTGCGTAATGCCTGCGGACGATTTCTACGGATCAAATCCATCAAGGCAAGTGCTTTATGGCTTAGCGTAATCCTTAATAATTCTCGAAGTGTTCCGGTTTGGCCAGCTACCACCGATTGATGATCTTCCCACCGTTGCTGATTGAGGAACATCAAATCTTTCGAGAGCACATACCATGGATCAGTATGTGGTTCTGATGGGGACATAATAAAACCTCCTCCTAGAGTTGTGGTACTCGTTTAAGGTCATTCCATAATCCAAGGACTTTAGCCCGAAACACGACGAGTTCTGTACTTACTCCATAGGCTGCTGCAATTGTTTCGATTGAACGCTGTTTCCAAATAGCACGCGCGAGCATGTGGCGAGGAAGCAATACAGCGGCGGCAGTCCAGTAGGCTTCTTGTTCAATGCCGCGTAAATAGAGGCGGCGATCAAGATCGCTACCTTCCTTCATCACCAGTGAAGGCTCATGCCCATAATAGATATGGGCAACCTCTTCCATAATGGTGACCGCAGCTCGCTCCTTCGTTTGTTTTGGATTCAAGATAATAATCATCCCTCCTTCCGGATCAGGCCCACCAAGTCCTGACCACACCGAGGGATCTTGATTTTCTATATATTGACGATCTGCTTCGGACAACTGGGGAATATCCGATGGCAAAAGAATCGTTACTCCATAAACCTCAGCAATGCGGTAAGGATCAACGTGTTCATCGCGCGAGATGCCAGCATCTTGCCGAAGGGCATACGCATGCTGTTCGATATGGTTGAGAAACCTATCGGTAGCGGGTGATTGCTTATGTGGATCGATAATAAATTGTTGTCTGGTTGCCATGCCCTTCGGTCCTTTCTGCTGGGCTTCTAGCTAATAATTATTCGTCATCGGACTGGGTTGTACTCCGTCGGGTGGTTGTCAAGGTATGGAAATTATCATAGGTAGTCTTAAACATGTGGCTGAGGGCATTGGCAAGATCTCCATCAAGATTAGGATCAGCCCGTAAATGTGCCTCAACAATATCGGTTACCGACTTTTGCTCTAACTGAATTTCAACGACTTGATCAACCGATACACCAAGCCATGAGGCCAAAAGCACGATAGTTTGTGGATTGGGTTTGGGTATTGCCCGATTTATCCCTAATGGTTTTTCATAAAAACCACGTTCCCATCGTGAAAGGGTCGCAGGGCTGATGCCAGATTCGTTCGCTGCTTCTTCGAGCGTAATACCATCACGCCCACGTTTTGCTTTTATAAGATTGCCAATATCCTCCAGTTTTACCGTCTTACCAGATCCTGATTGTTTCGTGCTTGCATTCTCCTTTTGCGGGTCCATGCGAATCACTCCTTGTTATATCCTGCTATATATATAGAACAATTGTATCATTACTCAATCACTCGTGCAAGATATATTTTTTTCACGCGTGAAATATTGTAACTACAATCAATAGTATATCGACACTATTTGAATTGAAGTGGATTTAGATACTAAACCAAGATTTTGTATGCAGACGAGCCATGGCTCATTTGACAGCTACTTCATAGCATCTTCTATTGTTTATTAATTGGTATGCACGATTGAATCTTAATGTAGGCATCCCCTTTTCTGTTTTGGATTCTCTGCCAGCGGCTGCCGTGTTCACGCATGGCAACTGCTGGCGAAGTGGGTAGAGCATAGTAGAAAGTGGTTAATGTGTGCAGCTTGAGCGTATCGTTCTTTCTTTGGCTCCCACAGAGGTTTGATGTAAAAAGCTGATTTTTCAAGTGGCTCTAGGAGTGTCATGGAAATGGCGCAGCAAGTTGCGATACGCCCCAATATGTCACTTTTATCGTATTGGCGAACACATACACATCGGGTAAGCTAGCTAATTCATAGTTGGTTTTTTATTTAATCCACTATCCTTCAAAATACTGGAATTAAATCACCTCAACCAACATTCGTGCGGTCAGCCGCAGACTGAACATAACGCTTTTTGTAAATTCGCTGATAAACAACGGTTTCACTATTCATCACAACCCCAAGATTCGTGCTACCACACGCCACACCATTAACAATGAATGCTAGGGCCGTTGTTCGCTGAATGGACATGCAGGGTATTTGCGCTCGCCAACGCAGATTCCCCCGATTTTCTCTATCGACCATGCGTGCTGACGTGGCAATTTTTGATTACGTGATCGCGCTCTGATATCAAGGTATGGGGCATCGGATAAAATAGGCAGTACTCAACGCATCACGAACAAACCGTGAGCAATTGCTTGCATCGGAACCAGTGCTTTGCTAGGATAGTGGAACACACCTGCCAGCCCAAAGGATTGCGCGATGGATGATCTCGATCTGCATCTTGCCTTGGAAGCCCTACGCACGAACCCTGCCGCCCATGTCTATCACGAACGGATCACGCGAGGCATGCAGGCAATTGAACAGGGAACCCTCACGCCCTTTGAGCGCGATGCCCTTCACCGTCTCCTTGCGCGATTTCCCATACCAACCCCATCCCCTGATCCCGTGGCCGCCTTAATCGCCGCCTTTCAAGACAAACTACCGTCTGTTGATCCCGTAGCCTTGAGTACCGCGATTCACGCCCTCGTGGCAGGTAATACCTCCCAGCTTGATGGCAAATCGCTTGCCCTCACGATTGAACAACGTGGGCAAATCCAGATTGCGAACCTAGCGGAACGCAATGTCGTGATGGGGGATCTGAATCAGCTGGATATTTCCGTCCATATTCCAATTCCTGATGCGCGATTTGACCATCTGATGCAGGCCGCGTTCCAGCGCCAAACCCATGAACGGATCACGAAAGCCGCCCAACAAATCGAAAGTGATCGCCTGCTCAATCTCCGCCTTCAGGGCTTTGTCGGTCGGGTCGCAGAACTGGCCGCCATTCGTGAGCACATTGCAACGATGCGGCTCACGGGCGGCTATGTGCTGATCAAGGCGCTAGCAGGAGAAGGCAAGAGCAGCAGCATTGCCAAGCTGATTCAGGAGGCGGGCATTGCGGCGACCCCGCACCACTTTATTGCCCTGACCACAGGTCGTGAGTATCAAGTAGGCTTACTCCGCGCGGTCGTGGCCCAACTCATTCTCAAGCATGGACTGACAGTTTCGTACTTCCCCGAAGAAAGCTATCCAGCGATGAAAGCCGAATTTACACGAATCCTCGACGAGCTTTCTACACACGGTATCCAGGAAACGATCTATTTGGATGGCCTTGACCAACTTCAGCCGGAGATCGACGGCTCACGCGATCTCTCGTTTCTGCCGCCACAGCCGCCGCCCGGCATGGTGATCGTGCTTGGCTCGCGGCCTGATGAGACGCTAAAACCGCTGGAGATTCTGCATCGCGTCGATTATGACCTCCCGCCACTGAGTGAAGCCGATGCGTTAGCGTTGTGGCGATCGGTCCAGCCTGGCGTGGTAGATAGCCTCTTCCATGATCTCTATGTCGCACTGAAGGGCAATGCGCTGTTTGTGCATTTGGCTGCCAATACCATGCGTGATCAATCAGTGGTTGATGCGACCAGCTTGATTCAGAAGATTGAGCAGAATCCCAGCAACCTCTTTGGGATTACGTTGGAACGAATTAAACGCGTGCCGCTCTCCAAGTGGGACACCGTGTGGAAACCCATATTGGCGCTGTTGCTCGTCGCCCAAGAACCACTCCGGCTCGATGTGGTGGGTGATCTGCTGGAACACGACCACGACACGATACAGGATGCGGTGTGGGTCTTAGGGGGATTAGTGAGTCAGGGAATTGATCAACGGGTTACGCTCCATCACCTTATGTTTCGCGACTATCTTGTTGTGTCGGTGTTCAATCAGCGTGAAGTTAAACGCTGGCAGCAACAGATGGCCGACTGGTGTGCGAAGGATTTGGAGGGCATTTGGGCCGATGATCGCGACCCCATTGAACAGGCACGGCGAGTCTATGCGCGGCATCACTATATAACGCATCTCTTCTTGGCCGAGAATTGGACAACGCTGTGGCAGGTCTTGGATGCGGGCGATTATGGCGAACACAAAACCCGCTTTGATCCGAGTACCCGACTCTATGCCCTTGATTTGAATCGCGGGCGGGAGAGTGCTATCAACGCAGGACAATCGACTGAAGAACATATCCAGAACCTGCCGCGTCTCTGGAAGTATAGTCTCTTACGGACAAGTTTAACCAGCCGTGTTGATCAATGGCCTGATGATTTAGTTGAGGTCTTGGCGATGCTTGGGAGAACGCAAGAGGCATTAGAAAGAATAGAGTTATCTTCTTCTATTGAGAAAAAAATATTTTTATGGGCTAGAATTATTAATTGGTGTAATGAATCTCAAAAAACAACAATTTTTTCACGAATAAATCAAATTATTACAGACAATTCCTTATTATATAACTCTGAAATCATTAATTCTGTTTTTCAAGTAATCTTATCTACAAATAGAATAGAACAAGCTATAGAGATTGCATTACAAATCGATGACAAGATAAATCGCATATTATCCATAAATATAGTATTGAATAAATCAATAAACTTATTGAATTGCAATATATTCAATAACCTCTTAGATGAAATTATCATTCTTGCCAAATCTGTAACACAACCAGAAATACGTATAGATTTATTTTGCAATATTACAAAAACCATTATTCTTTCGGGAAATATCGATAATGCTATTTTTTTTATAGAGGAATCCTATAAATTTATCCATACAGTCGAAAATGAGGGAAAAAAATCATCACTCATTTGCGATATTGCAGAAAATATCAATAATATTAGTAAATTAATAAATTTCAATGAAAATATACAAAATCTTACTCAAAAAATCATAAAAGACATTCAATCTTTCAAGGATTACCGAATGCGCATAAAGATTATTTGCATACTAGGAATATCATTGATATTAAATAAAAATATCAATGATATTAATATTATTATAGAAGAATATACTTCAATAGCTTTATCTATTAATGATGATTGGAGTCGTGCCGAATCAATTCGCTTTATAGCCCAATTTGCTGGTAATGAAGGACATATTAATCAAGCTATATCTCTTTTAGAAAAATCTATTGATATTGCACAATCTATAGATAATATTAGAACTCGTAACGCTATTATTAGATCAATAGCTTACACCAGTATATTAATTGGTAATATCGATTATACTATGAGCCTTTTAGAATCAATTAGTCATGAAGAAAACCATCTAACCATACTTTGTTTAATTGCTAAAGAGGCTATACATTCTGGACATATAATCCATGCTAATATAATTTTAGAGAACATTCTCAAGATTAATCGAATCATTAACAAAGGAACTATTCGATCATCATCAATTTCCTCTATAATAGAATCAAATATATCATTAAATAATCTTGAATGTGCATTATTTATTACCGAATTTATTGATTATAGTGAATTTAAGATTAACACGTTAATAAAAATCATAAAAGTTTCAATACTACATGATAATATCGATTTACCAATAAATATCACTAAGAATATTTTTGATAAAAAAATTAAATCAGATCTACTTAAAATAATAATTAATCTCGGAATGCATTTATTAAATCCAATTAAAATATCAGAAACTATCAAATTAATTGATATTGAACGGATAAGGATTGAATCACTAAAAAATTTAATTCAATATGCAATTTCAATCAGCGACATCAACTATGCCTTGAATATTATCAAATATATCAGTTCGGAACGAGAAAAAGCTGATATGTTAAAGATTATTGCTCAAGGTACTGCTTCTATGGGGGAAATCGACTATGCGTTAGATATTGCTCAATCTATTAATATTGATTTGATTCATTCCGAGACCCTCAAAATTATTATAAAAATTGCCATATCTATGAAAAATTTCAATAACCTTATGGTTATTGCTAGATCTATAAAGGTTGATTTAATTAAAGCTGATGTAATGATAATTATTGCTCATTCAGAAACTATACTTGGAAATATTCCCCAAGCTCAACATATTTTAGAAGAATCAATCACTGTTGCACAAAAGATCTCAATACCAAGCCAAAAAGCAGATATGCTAAAAAAAATTATTCAATCTATAGCATATATTGAAGATTTTGATCATGCAGCAAGCGTTGCACAGTCCATTGATATTGATTGGATTCAGGCAGAAACATTTAAAGGTATCGTGCAAATCGCTCTGGCAAAGGGGTATCAAGATAAGGCTGTAGTAATTGCTCAATCTATTAGCCATGTAAATGGTATAGAAACACTTAAAATGGTTGCGAAATCTGTCGTTTCGTCACAAGCTGCCTTATTGCTTGATCAAGCTGCGACTATTGCCCACAGTATTACTGAGGGTAAAATTCGCGATAAAACCTTAAAAGGTATTGCCGAAGAATCACTATCTATCAATAATATAGACCTTGCCATCAAAATTGCTGAATCTATCAATGTTGATTGGATTCGTACTGATATATTTGGTAATATTGCACAAGCCATAGCAAAGTCCGGGAATATTGATCAAGCCATAGCTATTGTTTATTCGATCAATTATTGGAATCGTAGTAAAGTTCTTCTAGATTTAGCCGAAATATGTTCAGTATCGAATAAATTAGACTATGCTATTATGATTTTAAATGATGCTACGACTATAGCACTTTCGACAAAGGATGATTATAAACGCAGCGAAACCCTTAGCACCATCGCGCAGGCTGCGGCATCTATGAACTCCCTCAATGATGCACTAACCATTGCTCAACTGATTGACAATCCTACAAAACGCAGCGAAACCCTTAGCACCATCGCGCAGGCTGCGGCATCTATGAACTCCCTCAATGATGCACTAACCATTGCTCAACTGATTGACAATCCTACAAAACGCAGCGAAACCCTTAGCACCATCG
>NZ_BAABRU010000060.1 GCF_039545135.1 Herpetosiphon gulosus
CGCGAGATCAAGGGCCATGTGGCGAAATTCCGCCGTAAAGGTGCGAGGGTTTTGCCGTGTCATTGGTGGATTCCTTTCCCGTACCAGTATGATAGCATACATGTCTATACGTTCAGGACCACATCAGCTTGCCCTTTTAGATGACCAGCTGTCTCTACTCGCCCGTCAAGCCGAGGAAGGAACCCTGTCCAATGTCACACTGAAACGCGGCATCCTCCATGTTACGCCCGATGAATCGACCTTGCCAGCGGATCTTGATCACGTCCTTGCGCCGATTTATGAGCGCGTACCACCCGTCAACATTACCGATCTGCTCGCCGAGGTCGATCAATGGATACAGATGCGCCAACACTTCCAGCATTTGCATAGTGCGCATGAGGGAGCCGATGCCCGCGTTGTCTATGCGGCGATTCTTGGTGATGGCTTAAATCTTGGATTACGCAAGATGGCGCAATCGTGTCCTGGTATGACCTACGAACGGCTCCAATGGTTTGCCGATTGGTTCCTGCGAGCGGAAACCTATGCCAATGCCACGAGTGCGATCGTGAATCTCCAGCATCAATTGCCGCTTGCGCACCTGTGGGGTGATGGTACTACGGCCTCTTCGGATGGGGTTGATTTCCCCACGGCGTGGGGTGGTCGTCGGACGGGCCGCGTGAATGCCCATTATGGCAGTGACCCAGCGGCGATGTTCTACGGATTTGTCTCCGATCAATATGCGCCATTCTGGATGCGTCCCATCCCGATTACCCACCGTCAAGCGCCGTATGCCGTCGAGGGGTTACTGAGTCATCGGACACGATTACAGATTACCGAGCACTCGACCGACACCACGGGCTATACCGATCACATTTTCGCCACCTTTCATCTGCTTGGCTGGCGCTTTGCGCCACGTATCCGTGATATTTCTCAGCAACGGCTGTATACCCCAGGAACCACCAACACCTATGAACCGATTGGTCCAATGCTGGGGAATCCAATTGACAGCGCCTTGATTCGTGAGGCATGGCCAGAACTCTGTCGGCTTGCACGAACCTTACGCGCGGGCCAAACCCCACCCGTTATCGTGTTACGGAAACTGGCGGCCTATCCTCGCCAACATACGTTGGCTCGTGCGCTCCGCGAAATGGGCCGCATCGAGCGCACGCTCTATGCCGTGGAATGGTTTCAGCAGCCTCCGGTTCGACGGCGGGTTGCCCACATCTTAAATAAAGGAGAGGGGAAGAATAACCTTGAACAGGCGGTGTTTGCCCATCGCCAAGGGAAAGTGCATGATCGCAGCATCGATGATCAAATTGAACGAGCGAGTGGCCTCAATCTCGTCCTGGCAGCGATCGTGTTATGGAATACGGTCTATCTTGGTGCGGCAGTCGATGCGGCACGCGCGGCAGGGCATCCCATTCCCGATGCCTATTTGGCCCATCTTTCACCGTTGGGGTGGGAGCACATTAATCTCACGGGTGACTTTGTGTGGCGACAACGTCGCCCGCTCATCTTGCCGCCATTGGTGCGTGATTCACCGACTGCGCCATAATCCATAATCGTTGTTGTCTTTCTTATTTTAAGAAATCTTAATGCTAGCGTATATTTTTCCCGAAATCGTACACTGATACCATACGCATCATTGCGTCTATCGCACGCCTGCGATGTGGCTCCTTAGATAAAATCGGTCTTTCTCGCCTGGAGTAGAAAAGTTCCGACTAACAGCACCACAATGGCAAGGGCTTCCCCCACCAAGAGGAGGATGGCGGATTGGTTCCACGTGATCGTGTCGAGTCCAATGGTTGCAGTGATGCCAGGCAACTGCGAGACATAGGAGAGAAATGCCTGAAAGAAAAGATTGCCCGCCAGAGTCGCCCCAATCGTCCATCCTTGCGATTCGCTGACCAAGGCGGTTGCCAAGACAAAACAATAGCTGACCAACAACTCGGTCTGGATGATGATTGTATAAGGGATGAGACCATCAGGTAACGAGTCACGCCCGAGGATCACGCCCACGATCGCAATCAGAAGTGTTAGCCATGGGACGAGGAAAATAAGCATATTGGCGAGTATTTTTGCGGTCGTATAGTCCTTGGTAGAAATCGGTAGGCTGATAAGAAATGGCAGCGTTTGCGTCGCACGCTCGCCGACCACCGTGGTTATTACCACATGCATGCCGAGCGCGATGACGACCGTAAGCAGGAGGATGTTCCCCACTGATATCAGCCGCTCATTCCCCGTGGCGATACAGCTGACGGCCAGCACGCCAGCACTCAGATAGCCCAAAATCGTCCAGCGGATGAGATACCAATCCTTGTAAATGAGACGCTTAATGACGGCATAGTTCATACGGTTTGGCCCTCCCGTCGGCTTTGCACACTGGCGAGAAAAATCTCTTCGAGCGTCATCGACTCAACCGCATGGACGGTCAAACCGGCTTGGGTATAGACAGCCTCCATACTTGGGTCATAGCAGTTGGTGGTGAGCACCATCAGCCGCTCGCTGCCACCTATCCCGACAATGCCTGGCAGTTTGGGGACATGCGTACCCGGCGACACTTCCACGCGAAGACGGCGCCAACGATCAAGATAGGTTTCCTTATCGTCCGAGTTAATAATGCGCCCTTGATCGATAAAGGTGATATAATCTGCCACTTGTTCGATATCGAGCGTGTTATGCGATGAAAATAACACCGTCCGACCCGCATCGGCGAGCACGTCCATCAGTGCGCCTAAGACCTCATGGCGGGCAATCGGGTCGAGTCCCGTCGTTGGTTCATCAAGAACCAAGAGGCGTGGGTGACGTGCTA
This sequence comes from Herpetosiphon gulosus, assembly GCF_039545135.1. Taxonomy (NCBI): domain Bacteria; kingdom Bacillati; phylum Chloroflexota; class Chloroflexia; order Herpetosiphonales; family Herpetosiphonaceae; genus Herpetosiphon; species Herpetosiphon gulosus. Next base: position 2,792 of record NZ_BAABRU010000060.1, read on the forward strand.
GCGCGAGGAGCAGCGTCGCCTTGACCCGCTGCCCATGTGAAAGGCCTTTAATTTTGTGCTGCGCCATGAGATCGAAGCGTTTGAGTAAGCGTTCGGCAAACCCTTGATCCCACGTAGGATAGATCGAGCGAATGAACTCCATATGCCAGCCAATCGTTGCTGCGCCATAGAGACGCATGTCGTCCGATACGAAGCCAATATCGTATTTCGTGGCAACCTGCCGCGCGGGCATTGGCTGTCCTAACACCTGAACATCCCCCTGATCCTGATGAACCAAGCCCATCAGAATCCGGAGCGTCGTTGATTTCCCGGCACCATTCGCCCCAATAAATCCCATGATCGTTCCCGTTGCGAGGGTCAGATTAACGCGGTCAAGCAAGAAGTGCGGGTAGTGTTTGCTGACATTAGAGAAGTGGACAGCTACATCGGTCATGGAGACTCCTCTGCTAGGTGGGTAGCGGCAGTGCGCAGCTGATCGACAAGGTCATCACTGGTCAGACCGAGGAGCGCACCAAGTCGCGCGGCGTGCGCAAGATGGGTTGCCAAGTCCTGTGCCCAGCGATGAGGGTCGATCGCTGGGATGTCAGCGACAAACGATCCCTTCCCTTGGTTCGTCACAATTAGGCCTGCGCGTTCAAGCTCAAAATAGGCACGCTTGACGGTGATGAGGCTGATGCGCAAGGTAACGGCGAGGTGACGCATGGACGGAAGTTCTGTACCTGGTGGCCAGTCGCCTACGGTAATGCGCTGCTTCATCTGCGCAATGATTTGGAGATACATCGGTCTCCCATCGGAGCGCGAGATAATGAATTCATTGTGTATATCCATATACTGAGTATATACAGTTTATCGATGTGTGTCAAGCGTCCGTCAACTAATGATTACGCTGGTCAGCACGCTACGCCATTGTGTGCTCTTCAAGCACATCATGACCCAATTCAGTGTGCTGTTTCCCCACAGCACGCTAAGTTAGAACATAGTCGCGACTTAGCGTGCCCACATCTCACTCGATTTCCCCTCATCGGCGGCGCGTCGTGCGTCACTGCTTGAGGCGCTCTGTGGCTTGGCCGCGCAGGAAACCAAACGGCTTAACCAGCGCCAGCAGTGCCGCCACCACCGCCTTTAAAAAGTGAGAACCAGTGCCCCGATGACCAGGGGATTGAAACTTTATTAATATGAGTATTACCCTGACGAGTTTTTACCGTTAGAACCAGCGCCCCGAACGGCAGGGGATTAACGTACACAAAAGCAACGGCCAAGATTGATTAAGCAACAAATCCATCTTGGCCGTTGTGCTATTCCAGTATCTTGCTCGATGGTGGAATGAAATGGGCGGCAGCGCTCATTTTTGGGCGTAGAGTTCTGATATGTCCTTTGTATCAGAACCCAAAAAGACGAGGCGAATCGTGCTACACAGCGAGACGGTTCATACGGAGAGCAGGCATTATGCAGCACCAATGCCTTCTAGCCGATGGTTGGCAAGGTGTACGGACTGCGGTACACTACCCCTAGGACATGCGATGCGTGATGCATGGAGGATTTTATGGCGACCTGGCAAACCTATTTACATGCTGATCCCACCATTTTAGCGGGCAAGCCCGTGGTTCGTGGTACCCGCCTGAGCGTCGATTTTCTGCTGGAACTCCTGGCCAATGGCTGGCGCGAAGAAACCATTTTGCAGGAATATCCCCAATTGACTCCGGAAGCACTGCAAGCGGTCTTTCAGTTTGTCGCCGAATGCATGCGCGATACCGCGTTTTATACAAGGATCGCTGCCTGATGCTGCTCTTGGCCAATGAAAATATTCCCTACAGCGCCACTGCGTGGTTGCGTGACGCTGGCTATGATGTGCTGGCAATTGGCGAAACAACGCCAGGCATCCCTGATACTGCGGTATTGCAGCAGGCGGCGACCGAACAGCGGGTGATTTTGACCTTCGATCGGGATTATGGCGAACTTATTTTTCGCTTTGGGCTCCCTGTTCCGGCAGGCATTGTCTATTTTCGCATGCCGCCAACCTCGCCTGTCGCTGTTGCCGAGCGCTTGGTCGCCCTCGTGGCCGCAGCGGTTCCGCTAGTTGGCATGTTTACCGTGGTCGATACCGACCATGTGCGGCAACGCGCCTTGCCATCGGCGACCATTGCGGGCGACGCATAGGGGGCTGCATGCGGTGGTATCACTTTGGGATAGCCGTGGTCGTGCTGCTGAGTGGTTGTGCCTCGGAACGGGATCGGGTTGCGCCGATTGTCCTGCCGAATGTGGTGGTCACCGTCTGTGCCCTTTCGCCATCGCATCATTATCTGATCGCCTATACGGCTGATCTAGGGCAGGAGCCGTATCAGGGTCGCTATCAGGCCCAAGTCTTCGATCTCACCACGACGCTGGCGATCACCCTTCCACTTGATCGCGATGCGACAGAACAGCCTGAATTGCGCTGGTATCCCAATGATGTGCTTTGGGTTGATCAGCGGTGGTTGTATGACATCCCCAATGGCATCGTGACGGATACCACAACCTTGTTGCATCCACTCCTACCCAGTACCTATAATGGGGAAGTCCCGCAATGGTATCCTTCGCCCGACGGGCGGTACGTTGCCAATGGCACACAGATTTGGGAACGCGATCCCGTGACCGGAGATCGCGGAACCATCATCATCGATCTGGCATCGACGATCTATACCGATGGGTGTCGTCATGGATGGAGTGCGGATAGCCGCAGCTATTACTTTGTGGATTGGATTATGACGGGGCCACGCCACGCGGAACCAAGGCCAATTCGTAAAATTACCCTGCCTTAATGGATGGCCGTGCGCATGGGTGCAGCAACCAACGGGTTGCCGCTCCAAGACGCGTTCCCGCTGGGTTGTTGCGCATCACGCGGCATACCATGCAGTGCGTCGTACCCGATGCGCCTTATGCCCGATCCTGGGGTAGGGTGTCCATTCGGCGAAAAACGGCCCTAGGATTAATAAAGGGAAACAATGGAGTGTGATCGCTCGCCGTACTGCTCGATATGCCGCCGACGTGGGCATTGCAACCCCAATCAACGGCCATAGCTGATACCGCCCTCCCTGTTATCGGTTGTATTCTGGGTCAAAAATGGCGCACAAATCACCGATTAGCAGTCGTTCAGACGATTTCAACCGCCGATAACGAGGATTATCGGCACGCCAACTGCCTGCACAGCGGAACAATTGATGACGGTAGGCTTTGGAACTCATATCGGTAGACTTAAACGTATGTTGCTTTCCTCTTTATTAATATTTTTAGTTGAATGGCCATGCGTCGGTTGGTGCTCTGGGAAGCACAGGAGATCAGTGCCAACAGGGCCGATCATGGAAGGCTTCAGGATAGGCACGGCTGGTGCGTTTAATCCATGACCTGATTGCGTCACGATCACGCAGGGGCATGCCCCGAAACACTGATCGTGGCATAGCCCGTAGGAGGATGCCATGGAACGCGCACCATCTCCACTCCAAGCCCAGCCACACGATGGCGTTGGTCAAGCCCAAGCCCTCATTCAAGCCCGTCAACTCGACCGTGCCCAACGCTTGCTCGCTGACCGGATGCAACACTTCAAGGATTTTGCGGCGCTCCAACCCGATCATCCTTTTACCCAGGCGAATCCCCATATGAAGGAGTTGACGGCACAAACGACGTGGAATGCGACGGGCTTGCTCTCGATGACCGGGGTCTTATGGTGGGCCTTAAACCTGACCGTCGATCTCGCCTTTCCGCATACCGTTGTCTTTAACGCCACGGGTGGCCCTGATGTCAGTTTTGCGATCTTTACCTCGGTGGTGACGGGCTTTTTCTTTGTTGATCCCGCAACCCTGCGGGGCGAGTATCAATTCACGATGCAATCGGTTGCTGGTGGTTTAGGCGAAGTGTCGCTTGATCTCTATACGATGAACTGGAGCCAAGTGGCAAGCTTCTGGGGAGCGGTTGGCGGCATTTCCTTGAGCAAGGTCTCAGGAACCGGCACGCTTACCTACCGCTAAACCAGCGATAACAGCCACTGAACGGCCATGATTGATTTCCCAAAGAATCAATCATGGCCGTTCATTTATTCCATCATCGAGCAAGATACTGGAATAAATGGGCGGCAGCGCTCTTTTTTAGGCGTAGATGATTTTATATCAGAACTCATCATCGCCAAGCACGTTGCTCGGGCAGAGGAAAACCATACCATTCCTGTGAAAAAAATCGATAGGATGACGGAGCCAGCTATCCCAGAGTCATGCTAAAATAGCGGTATACCCAGCGGACTACCGACGGAGGAACCTCATGACCCAAAACTCAAAAAAACCACAACAGCGACTGCGGGTGCTCGATCAAAAGGCCGCGCGTCGTGCGGTGACATCCGCAGCTCGCCCCTTGAAACCAGCGCCCAGCACGGGACAGTCGCTCGCCGCCTTTCGTGGCCGCTGGGCGGGTGATGACCAGCATGAGCGACTGGCAGAAGTGTACCAGCTGCGTGGACTGGCGGGCCTCGATTAATGTTTCTGCTGGATACCAATCATTGCAGCCTGATTCTCCAAGGTAATCCCGTCGTGCTGGAGCACTTGGCCGCCATTGGCCAAACGCCCGTGATGACCTGTGTGATTGTCCAAGGTGAATTAATTTTGATGGCCGAACGGTCAGCACGGCGTGCCGAAAACCGCCGCACCGTCGATGCCTTCTTACGTGAAATCACGATCTTTTCGATTGACCAGATTACCGCCCATACGTATGGCAGCCTCAAGGCCGCCGTCTTGCGGCACTTTGGCCCGAAGGAAAAAGCCAAACAACGGCATACCGCCCTGCACCAGCTGGGCTTCTCGGAAAACGATCTCTGGATTGCCGCGATTGCCCTCCAATAGCAACTTACGCTGGTCTCGATGGATAGCGATTTTCAGCGGATGCAGGCGGTGGTCTCCCTGCCCACGGTGCGCTGGGATCAGCCTTAAGCGGGAACCGACCCGCGATACACCCCACCGATGCCAGCTTCAGCGCGGGCCGAGGCAAACCGAAGCCGGGTGAGGAAGGAGACACAACGATGCGACAAACACTGCTTCAACGATGCTGGATCGTGCTCTGCACGCTTGCGGTGCTTGGCAGCTGTGGCCCTACTATGCATCCATCCGCCACGGGTGGGATTCCTGAGCGCGATGATCGCTTTACGTTTACGCCGCTGACGGATCATACCGCTTCGGGGGGAACATCTCGCATGCCCATTGACATGCTCGAAAGAACCGTGCAGATACCCTATCGTGCACGCTTTCGGGGATCGCTCTTGGCCCTGTTTGGTGCGCCGTTAACCAGTTCCACTGATGCGGAAAGCGCCTTTTCCTATGTTCTTTCCGTCCAGAATGATCGGGGAGAGACCTGGATTATGACGGCCTATGAAGGACCCACAGGGCCAGCATTTGGCGGGTTCATGCCCGCGACGACGGATGAACCGATACGCGGAGCAGAAGCACTCCTCGCCCTGATCGAGTCCACGCCACCCGCCGATTTTGATGCGGTTCTTGAGGCCGATGACTATGACAGCCGTATTTTCTATGGTTGTCGCGCAGGAGCGTGTTACCCTGTGTGCTAATATCGAGTGAGACAGATTCCATTGGCTGAGATCCGTTCTGATCAGGGCGCGAGGAACTTTCCATGGACAACATGACCCACCCGACTGACCGACCAACGTTGACCACCGCCGAGCGACAAGCCATCTTGGACGAGTACGACTCCTACCCGCGTGGCGACCCACGGCGGGGGGCGATCCTCTGGCAACATGGGCTGTATACCTCGCAATTGGCCAAGTGGCGACAGCGCCTTCGTCGTGGTGCGACCAGCCTCGACAATCAGCGCCCTGGCCCCGTGCCCCAGCCCGCCAATCCGCTGGCAGATGAGAA
>NZ_BAABRU010000061.1 GCF_039545135.1 Herpetosiphon gulosus
TGCATATTTTGATGATAAAACATATATGCGTTCTACTACACGTATCGGTAGCCATTCTAACGTTATCAACATGTGGCCTGGGTTTCGATGCATCCTGGCCCCTCGTTTATGCTGAATCTTGAAGGTTATTTGTTTCATTACTGAGCTTCTACCAGATACGCTTCAGCAATCGTCCCCTGTCTGAAATGGTAGAAGAATCAAAGTAGTAAGCGATTGATTCCATGACAAATCCTTAGACGGCAATTACTCGCGCCTCCATCACGGTGCATCCAGCCGCGCCAATGCTGGAATCCGCACCGTCGTGACCATGGCCTCGCTGGTGGTCACAAACCCCGCCTGCGTTGCGTTAATATGCAGAAAATCGCTCGGCATAAACTGGCCGACCCATGTCACATGGGCCTGCATCCCTCGCGTTACCACGACCGCTCCGGCCTGTGCAGTATGGGGCTGCGCCATGGCGATGGGTGTCCACGGTTCAGCCCACTGACGTTCCCACGCGCTCGCCACGTGCAGCTCCTCCGCTGCAACCCGACTGAGGCACAGCTGCGCCCGATGGCTGCCAAAGGGGCGGTCGGGAAAGCGGCAGGTCGTCAGCAGCATCACCGTGTTGGTTTGCGGGTCGTGGAGCAGTGGATTAGCCTCGACAATCACCGAGGACGGCGTAGCCAGGCGCGTCACCTGCCAACCCTCGCGCACGGTCGAACTCGCCAGCCACAGCACCCGTGCGCCATACTGCTCATGCACCACGACCAATCGGTTGCCGACGGCACTCAGGGCCAGCGCATGCGGGGTGGCGCTGGCGATGGTCTGCGGTTGCCACGTTGTCCCGTCCTGCGTTATGGCAAGCTGAACGCCACCCGCCATGCCCTGCGCAATCACCAACTGCGGCAACCCTGCCTGATCGGTGCGCACGTCGTCGCGCTGCCACACGGCCACTACCGCGCTTGGACTTGTAGGCAGGGGGTTGGCCTGTTGCCACGTTCCGCTGCCTGAACTCGTTTCGGTCGCGATGGTCAGGTGAAAGTGCATCCCCGTGCGCGTCAACAATGCCAGCACGGCGCGTCCATCGGGCAGGATAGCGAGTTGCGCCACGCTGGCGGCCACCGGACTGGCCAGTTCGCCCCATGTCACCCCACTATCGCGACTTTCCCACAGCCGCACCTGTCCATCAAGCGTTGCGGCGACCATGATCCGGCCTTGGCGGGCGGTGATCGCGGTGGGGCCAGCGCTTGGTTCACCCTGCCACAACCGCCGCTCATAGCGGTCGCCAGCCTGTGTCACCCCTTGCACAATCAGGGCGCTGTGACTGGCCTCGGCCATAAACTCACTCGCCCGGAGATAACTGGTATGGGCATAGCCGTGCTCGTCGAGTGCCGTGGCCAAGCCGCGAATCACGCCGATGTCCCGTCCCAACGTGCGTGGGGTATCGAAGGCCCATGCCGCAGCGGACGGGGTCGTGGTCGGCGTTTGGGCGGTGGTAGCCGCTGGAGCCATGAGGCAGAGCAGCACCAGCAGCATCACCAGCACTAGTCCACGCCGGATCATCGCAGCACCCCCGCACGTCCGCGCCAACTCCAGAGCGCTAAGAGCAGCACGCCAACCATGACCAGAATCGGTAGCCACAGCGTCCATGAGTGTGTGGCGGGTGGGGTCGGTGGGCTACTCGGCAACATCGCAAGGACAGGTTGACTGCTGGTCGGTATGGGACTGGGCAGACTGGTGGGTGACGCGGCAGGTACGATGCTGGTGGGTTCGCTCGTTGGCGGCTCGACTTCACTGGTGGGCAACTGGGTCACCTCTGCTGTTGCGGTTTGGGCGGCGATGGCAGTTCCGGTCGCGGGTGGCGCAAGGGCGGCGGTCGGGTCATCAGCTTGGGTTGGGCCGCCTGCCCAGTCTTGATCGAGGGCGTGATGCGCGACTCCGGTTACTGGGTCGATCTGCACGGTAAAGGTCGTCAACCCCACGACCGACTGGATGGGATAACCTGATTCGTATGGCGCTTCCCACGGCAGGATTACCCCATCGGCAGCGGCCAGCGTGACGACCAGCCGCTCGGCGGGTAAGGCCACCACGACGATCCCTTGTGCATCACTGGTCGCTGTGATTGGTTGGCCACCGACGGGCGTGAACGTCACCACCACGCCTGCCACGGGCTGCATGGTCGCCTCATCCTGCACCCGCACGGTCAGTGGGGTGGTTTGGGCGAACGCACTGAACGGACTGACGAGCAGCATCACGAATAAAAAACACCAATGCATAGAAACTCCTTTAATAGAGGTTAACGATAGGGATTCACGAAATAGCCAGCGCCCCACAAACGGGGTGTACCATCAGGCCATGGGGCGACCAGCCACGGCTTGGTCAACCAGTTATCTTCAATCCGAATACCCCATGCGGGACTCAAGGCATGCACTAAGTCGGGTAGGATTCCCATTCGGCGAAAAACGGCCCTAGGATTAATAAAACTAAAAATAGTGTGATGTATTTAGGCCTGTTGCCAACATTTTGCAGATTAACGTATCTGCTCAATAATCGGGGGCAGCGGGCTATCCATGCCACAAAATCTGCTATACTGCGGCTATGCTTGACGGTTTTGATCTGACGACTATTCACGATGAATCTCTCCGCACGATCGTCCGATTCCTTATGAATCAGGCCGAAGATCTGGCTGCCAAAGTTCGGCACCAGGCTGATGAGATTCAACGCCTGCGCGACGAGAATAATCGACTCAAAGGCGAACATGGCCAGCCGACGATCAAACCGAACCGCCCTGCCCTTGCGTGTTCCTCGACGCATGAACGCGCGATTCCCAAGCACGATGTACCCGCGCCAAACAGGCTACCCTGCGCATTGATCGCACCGAAACGCTGATGGTTGATCGCGCCACGCTTCCCCATGATGCCCGCTTTAAAGGCTATCACCAGGTGCGTGTTCAAGATCTGCGTTTAACCACCGATACGGTGTGTTTTCGCAAAGAAAAATGGTATTCTCCATCCTTGCGTCAAACCTTCCTCGCGGCCAATCCACCCGGCTATGAAGGCCAGTTTGGTCCACACCTCAAAGCCTTTGTCCTTCCCTTAGCGTTTGAGAGCGGCATGAGTGAACGCAGTATTCGGCGGGTGCTCACCCTCGCAGGGATCTCCATTTCGGTGGGCCAACTCTCGCAGTTAATTATCACGAATCACGATGCCTTTCACCACGACCGAATGGCCATTCTCAAGGCTGGATTCGCCAGTAGTCCGTGGCAGCATATTGACACCACGGTTACGCGGGTCAATGGGCGCACTGCCCACTGTCATGTCGTGTGCAATCCGCTCTATACTGTCTATACGACGGTGCCACAGGCAGATCGGCAGTATGCCTCGCCGTTTTGCAAGGTGGTCAACCGCTTCAGTTTCGTGCCGATAGCACGAGTGATCGGCTGCTGCGATTGATGGATGTCCCCGCCCGTGATCGCACCGTGCTGGCGGCCTTGCCCCGCGAAACCATGCTGACGGCAGACGTGCTTGATGGCTTTGTCCTCGCCCATGGGCAGCAGTTCAAAGCTGGGACACGGAAACGGCTTAAGGATGCGCTCGCGATTGCCGCTTATCACGCGCAACGCGACCCGCCGATTGCCCGGCCACGGTTGCTCATCGCTGATGATGCCCCCCAATGGGCCATGATCACGCAGGAATTGGCGTTGTGTTGGGCTCACGATGCGCGGGCCTACAAAAAACTGCTGCCCCGCTTCCCCCAGCATCAACAGCTCGTCGATGCATTTTTAACCCAGTATTGGGCGTATTATCGCGCATTGCGTGCCTATCAGGCTGCGCCGAGCAGCGCGGAAGCGGTGCGCTTACGCGCAGAATTTCGACAGCTCTTTGCGACCGTCACCGGCTATGCAGCCTTGGATGCACGGATTGTGATGACTGCCGAAAAAGCACGGGGACTCTTAAGGGTGCTCGATCATCCTGAGATTCCACTGCACAATAATCCCGCCGATCTGGGAGTCCGCCGACGCGTGCGCAAGCGCGATATGAGCTTTGGGCCACGGAGCGACGCAGGGATGCAGGCGTGGGATACGTTTCAGACGCTGGCGGCGACCGCCGCCAAGCTGGAGCGGAATTTCTATGCCTATCGGTATGCGATGCTGTGTCATGACCCGATGCTGGTTTCCTTGGCCGACGAGATAACCACACGGGCACAGGCAAATCCGCTTGGCAGTTCGTGGCGCGAGACACCACCCCAACCGGATTGGAAGCCCAAAGTACTCTCAATGTGGCATGGATAGCCCGCTGCCCCCGATTATTGAGCAGATACGTTAATCAGCGAATTTACAAAAAAGCGTTATGTTGGAGAGCAGTAAAAACTCGGGGGCACTAGCCCGATACCGGCAGCGCTGGCGCACGCATCGGTTCAGACCGGAAACCCCCATACCACCCGCGAACGGTCGCCTCCCAATCACCATTGAGCACTTGGGTTCGGACTTGCAGCAGCAGATGCGCCCCTTTGGGTGTCCACTGCATTTGTTGTTTTTTGACCATGCGTTTGCTGACCACATACTTCACCGTTGACTCGACAAAGCTGGTACTCATCCGCTCGCACTGCCGATAACGCTCCCCATAATTAATAATTGACCCGCTGTTGTGGTCAATATAGCTGCTCAGGTCGTGGACATACCGCCCCATCGTTGCCGCTGCCGCGCTCCCCGGCTGGATGGTGATCATCCCATCCGCATCGTCATCCCAGCCATCCAACCACGCGGCAAGCGTGTCCACGGCCTCCAACGCGCTGGCCGTATCGCCATGCCAGAGGTGGTGTTTGATCCGTTCGATGCTGTCTGCCAGTGATCGTCCATCCCAGGGTGGGTAGTCCGGACGGACAGGAAGCCCGCGAGCGCACTGCTGGAGCACCGTTAGCCGCATCGTGAGATGAAACCAATCCAGCACGTGCTCGGCCTGCGGGTACAGGTCATCAGGCAGGCGGCGGACGGTATCACCGCCATCCGTGAAAAGATCACCTGCTGATTGGCGTGCATGCCCTGCGATCGGAGCAGGTCAAACAGTCGCCGTCGTGGCGTGCGATCATAACGCTGCACCAAGGCGAAACATTTGCTGGTTGGCGGCATGCCCTCCGGCGCATCCCGACGAAAGGCGAGGATACTTTTGCCTGCGATGACCTCAAACAGATTGGCCGTCTGCGCCCACAACTGCCCCGCCGTGCGCGAAGAATCGCCCCGTCGAGTCCGACCGACAGCGGCCCATCAGGCATGGGCAAGCGATCGCGCTCGGCCTGACAGGTATCCCAAACCATCACCCGATCATCGCCGAGCTGCTGTTCAAGCCGCTAGGCATCGTGGAGCAGCTGATTGCGCACCGTCGTTGCGTTGTGCGTCGCATCGATGGGCAACACCTCATGGATGAGCCGTGTCGCAAGGCCATAGGCCATGAGGCTGGCCCATTTTGTCTCAAGATAGCGCAATTCAGGACTGACCCGCTCAGGGAGCAGCTGGGCGAGGGGGCGCATGGTTTTGGTGTTGGTCGCGTGCGGCTGACAGGCACGCTGATACCAGCGGGGGTTGGCGACCGCAACGCGGCCAAAGAGCGTCCGGAACGGGGCGGTGGTCTGCTGTTTTATCCGGCGTGGCGTGGCACAGGTAGGACAGGGCCGGTGCTGCGCGAGGTAGGCGGTGACTTGGTGGGTGACCAGCGCCTGTTAGGTCTGCTGCAACAGCTGTTTGCTCTCGGCGAGGGTTAAGCCAAGCGTATCGATGCTGGCTGCTTCCCGCGCAAGGGTGGTCAGCACGTGCTGGTGTTGGGTGTCATCATCGTTCTGGATCTGGATGGTGATCGTTATCTGCATGCGGGTTCCTCCCTAGCGCGTGAAAGGCCTGATTCACCGCCCGTCGATCGAAGGCGATGGGCATCCATGCCTCCCAGTCGTCGAGCTGGTCAAGCGCATCCATAAAGTCGTCATCATCAACCGTTGGGCGTGGCCCTCCTGCCGCGAATGTCTGCACCCGTTCGATGATCAGCTGCATGGCGGCGTGGAGCGGATCGAGCCCTGGATGCTGACCGAGGGCTATGCGATTGGCACGATCAACATGCGCTTGGCCACCGTGCGCACCTATGCCCGACTGGCCCACCTTGCGGGGGTGATTCCCGCCGATACCTACAGTCGGATTCGGGCGCTCAGCGGCTATCGCCGCAGTGAAGGCGATAACCTTGACCAGCAGCGCGTGGCCACCGACCAATCGACGCGGATTGCCGCCAAAAAGGCCACGGCCAATATTCTCACGACCTCGCAGATTATCGACCTGAAGCACGCCCCATGGCGCAATCCCACGACCCGGTCTGAGGCCGTTGCCGCCCGTGATGCCCTGCTCATCTGCCTGTTGGTGGACTTGGGCTTGCGCTGTGGGGAAGTCGCCTTGCTGATTGGGATTGCCAATCTCTCACCCCACGACTTGCGCCACTCGTGGGCGACCCGCCTCGCCCAGTTGCAGGTGCCGATTCAGGCGCTGCGGGATGCCGGCGGCTGGTCGAATTTTGCCATGCCAGGGCGCTATGTGGCCCAGCAAGCCATCGCCAATGATCGCATTCCCTTGGCCAATGATTTGGTGGCGGAAAGCGCGGCTACTGAGGAGCAGGCATAAGACGCGGCCCACGTATGCACGGCTTGCTGCCATGCAGCGGTGATGCTACACTAGGACGAGCATCCGGAACGCTGTTCAGAAGGAGCGACTCACTATGACCTTAACTCGTGATACGACCGCAGCGGCTGCCGCTGTTCAGGTGCGTATTTTGCGCGCCTTGCCCCCATGGCGCAAACTTGCGCTTGCTGCCCACATGCAGGAACAGACGGATACCATCATTCTCCAAACATTACGCCACACGTATCCCCACGCATCGCCCCGCGAGTTACGTCGTCGGCTTTTTGATCGCAAACTTGGCCCTGCGCGAGCCTTGGTCGTCTATGGCCCGCTTGACGATTGGATTGCGTCGTAGCATGACGACTATGGTCATTGCAACCTTACGGGTAACCACCGTCTTTGATGATCTGGCGATTCCCTATTTTATTGGCGGGTCAATGGCGGGGATCTTCTATGGGGAATATCGCCTCACGCAGGATACGGATATTGTGGCGGATATTCAGGAAGACCATATTTCGCGCTTGGTGGATCGGCTCAGTGCTGACTTCTATATTCAAGCCCATGAAATCCTTGCGGCCCTTGAGAGTCGTGCGATCCCCGATCTTCCAGCCGACTTCCGCCCGTGTTTCAATCTGATTCACTGGGAAACGGGCTTTAAGATTGATGTCTTTCTGGCAACCCATCGCCCCTTTGAAGTTGCCGAATTTCAACGGCGGATTCGGGCGATTCTCCAAACCGACCCCGAACAGACGGCCTATATCGCGAGTGCGGAAGATATTATTCTCGCCAAATTAGAATGGCATCAGTTGGGTGGTTCCTTGGCACCGCAACAGTGGCGTGATGTCGTGTCGATTATGGTGATCCATGGCCAACAGCTTGATCACGCCTATCTCTCAGCGTGGGCGACGCGGCTTGGACTGCGTGATCTGGTGGATGCAGCGCGTGCTGCCGGACAAGCCATTACGGATGAATCACGCTAAAGGTCGCTTCATGGGATGGTCGCGTCGGGTGTCTCATGGCTCTGCCTGAGCAGGCAGAGGCGTATTCTTGGGTTCTGATACAAAAGACAAAGTTAGCCCTTGGTGCTCGATTTAATATACGATATCGCAACCATTCGACTGATCGACATCGCCGTGTGCTGCTGTTCGCCATAGTGTTGCAGGCTCCAAATTTTCTGCCCTCCTTTTGGATGCCTACTGCTGATTTGCAACGATTCTGCAACGATTCTGCAACGCCTTGTTGCGGGATCTTGGTATAGTTTCTCATATGCCCAATAGCATAGCTCACCGTATCAGCGTTTATTTTTAGCCATAGGAGGAGTATGAACGTTTTCGGTAAAATGATGATGCTTCTTGGTCTGTTGCTCACAAGTTTGGCCCTAGTACCAAACCAGCAGTTGGTTCACGCACATGATGTACAAACTCTTAGGACAAGCGATTTTACTATTGCCCCTGAGTTACAGACCCAGTTTGAGCAAGTACACACGGTTATTGGTAGGTATAGTGGTGCACACTATACCTATCGCCATCGCTTTGCTCCTGCATCGGAACGTGTCAATATTTTTGAGACAGGTGACGATCAGGAATTCCGTTTCAGCCGCGCTGGGTCGTCTGGCTGCGCAGCCACACTGAGCGGCGGGTTGATCCACGCCGCCGTTGGCACGGGTGGCGG
>NZ_BAABRU010000062.1 GCF_039545135.1 Herpetosiphon gulosus
GGCTGATCAGCAATGGGCTGGTCAGAAAACCGGGTCAATGGCGAGAACCAGGTGAGCAGCATTGCCGAGAATCTGGTTGGGCAGTATTGCTAACGATCACAGAGCACTATCGGGCGACGATTGACAGCCATGCACCCCAGGCACGGGCATGCCTGCCTCGGCAAGCACGTGCCACACCTCCGTAATTGCTCGCTCGGTTGCGGCATCAAAATAGAGGGTGAGAAAGATTGTTGGTGTCATCGTTGGGAAACACTCCCCCTTATTCATCACCGCGCTCCCCCATGGGATCGCACACCAGCGATGATCATTCCAGCGTGATCCGATGGGCAGAGCGGTGGGCTGCACGCGGGATAGCCTGCCGCCATTACTGCAAAAAGATATGCGGCTCCGTCACGGCTTCCACCCGTTCATGCATCCGTCCCACCCCTTCCACGGCCACGGGTGTGCGCGTTATGCCCGCTATTCTGCGCCATTCCGCACCAATCCGCAACGGATGCACCGCCGCACGCAGGGTGAATAAATAACGGGGACTCGCCCCGCCCACCACGGCGGCGGTCGCGTTCATCAGCCGCCGTTGCTGGACGGTGCTGGGGGCAATCGCCAAAACCAGAAACTGCTGCGTGCCATAGCGCGTGTGCAGCGCGGGACTCCCATGGTACGCCTGATACGCCATGATTTTCTCACGCCACGTTTCCGTGCGGCGCGTCCCCCGATCCACTTCGAGGAACACCCGCATGCGGCCTCGCGGATGCACCAGCACAAACGTCCCATCGGGAACGACGGGCAACACCACCCGCTCCATGCGACCATTCAGCGGACGGGTGACCGTCACCTGATCGTAGGCCCGTGACAACTGGACATCATGCTGCCACCCCTCCATGGCCAAGCCTGGCATACTGGCAATCTTGACCCGCAGCGCAGCATACACGTCGCCAATCTCGGCGGCATGATTGGTCGTCATATGGGACCATGGCCGCTGGCGAAACTCGGAGGCCCGATCAATCGGATCATCCTGCTCCATCGCTACCGCATCGGCTCCACGTTCTGAGAGTGCATACAGATCGGGTTCGCGCCCTCCCCCATGGCCAAGCCGTGCGATCGGTCGAACGAGGCGATACAGATAGCCAGCACTCACTAATAAATGGAGCCGCCGATAGACCGACCGTCCAATCCGATACGGCTCGGTGCAGGCCGTCTGCATGCGGGCCTGCATATCCGCTTCCCACACGGGGCGGCGGTCGGGAAAGTGCAGCCATTCGATGGCCGCAGCGGTTAAAAAGCGGGCATCCGCCAAGGTCTGAAAAATCGCGAGGTCACGCGGGGTCAACGCGACCCGCACCAAAGCTGAAGCGTTCGTCAGCGTCGTGGGCATGGGCTTCCTCCTCTTGCACAGCGGGGGCATCGTCTTGGTGATCGATCAGCGGCTGGGGGGCGTGCGGTTCCGCCATTGGTGTGAATGTCGCGCCAAAACTGGCCGAATCCTGCTGAACAGGCGCGAATGCCTGGGCGGGGGTCGGCGCGCGGCGCGGTCGCTGGATCACGATGGGCACATGGGGAACAGCGGGCATCATCGCAATCTGGACTTTGGCCGCCGCCCCACGGGCAATCACCCAGGCGCATCCGGTCGGCAAGGTGCGGACATCCTGTGGGTCGATCCGCGCCTCCTCCTCCATGCGGTAGGTTCCCCGTTTCAAAATCTGCTTGCCTTGAAACTGGTGGATCGTCGTCATCACTTTTTGCACCCCCGCGAGCTTGGTTAATTCTTCGGGGGCACTCATGCGGTGCAGCACCACGGTCATATTGCCGACAATCCGCGCCTGTTGGTCAGCATCACCAAGGCCCGCCAGTGTTTGGGTTCCGAGCATCACGATCCCGCCCAAACTCCGCGCCATTTCCGCTAGCCGGATCACACTCTCGGTTCCGAGTGACGAAAATTCGTCGATGATCAGCACCGCGCGGCGGTCGGTGGGCTTGCGGGTGGACAAGTAATACTTGATGTCCTCAAGCAAAAACTTGGCAATGCTTTGGCTATCCCGCTCGTTGGCCAACACGGGCAAGCCAAAGTAGGCAGCACGGGCCTCACTCAGTCGCCAGCCATCCCGCCGGATTTGGGTCAGTTTCGGAGTCATGGTCGCAAAGCGCATAAACACGCTTTTTGCATCGGCTGCACTGATGCTGGCAACCCGCGCAAAGCCTTGGGCATTATCCTTGTATTGGTCGGCCAAACGACCATATTGCAAGCGTTCTTCGAGTTCTTCAAACGAGCTTGGCAACGCCTCATCGGTGTTCAAAACCGCTCGTAAGTAGACTTCGGACATGTCGGAATAAAATGAAGCCGCGCCCTCGGTTGCGTAGGCCGGAATGGCCATAATCCGCGATAACAACGCCCCACTATCCCCTTCCCAGCCGTTATAGGCTTCTTGCGGGAATAAACGGCATCGCCTATCATAAAACGCCATCAAATCGTAGAATTGCTGCATCATTTTGGTGTCGTTTTTGGGGTTGACGAAAAAGATGTCCCAGTTCGTGGAAGCCGCTATGGAAGCGGCGACGCGCAACATCGACTCCGATTTACCCGCGCCATTCTCCCCAATAAACAGCATATGCAAACTGGCCGCGCCGATGTTGGTTGTGAGATACATCAGGCGTTTATGCTCATTGGCAAAGAATAATGGATCACCCTGAATCTTGGCCCCTAAGACCGTCGCGCTATCAATGTCCTTGGTGATAGGGCGATGGGTCAAACTGGCCGCGCTGGCTTTCATGGCGCGGCGCTTGGCGGATTCCAGCTGAAGCGTGCGTTTTTCCTGCGCTTGGGCATCTTTGTCGGCTTGTTGCTCGGCAAGCGACTTGGGCCGCACACTCTCCCATACCATCGTCAGCGCAGGCGCGAGTGGGATGGTGTAGAGCCACAGCAAGGGAATGGCTCCGGCTCCCGCACTCACCACGCCCATGATGCCGTCGCGGCGTTTTTCCCGTTCCATCGCCGTGCGGCTTGCTTTGAGGTGATCTTGTAACGGCGACCAGATGACCAAGGCCATGAAGCCTGCGCCTGTAAGGGCGGCCATCGCGACCATCGGCTGGTGGGTTTTCATGTAGCGCCTGCCCCACAATGCGCCAATCGCTGCGGGCAAGGCCACGATCACCACGACCAGGCCCATGAAAAAGCCCATCATTGCCCCGCCGCCGTCGCCACTGGACGCGGGTTGGGCTGCTGGTGGTTGACTCATTCCGATCCTCCTTTTTGTGGATAGCGCAACGCGGGATCGTCATTCACAATCCCGCGTTGCTTAAAACCAAACACCAGCATGGGGGTGCTGGTGTCATTGGTCAGGTAGTTGATTGTTCCTCAAGTCGCTAGCGGAACACTACGGCCCACGGGGCAAGCTCTGGATCATGGGCAAACAGCTCTTCCACCGTTTCACGCGCATCCCGTTGCTGGAGCCGCGCCATGGAACGCTGATACTGCGTCACCACGAGGCGATCACCCACAAAAACCAGATGCACCACCGTTGTTCCTTGGGCAAGCGCAGAGGATGTCTCATTCACCACGAGTGTCCCTGTTTTCCCATCGACGGTGCTGATCGCCCACATCACCGTTTGCCCATTCGCAAAGGGAACGATGCAGCGACGGGAGTCCGTCGGCTTCGTCTCGACTAACCCGCTACAGGTCATCCACGGCTCCCCACCATCGTAGACCAGCACGACCTGCAATCCCGAATCCCAGCCATAAATCCCATAGCCATGACCGAACCCGACCGTTGCGAGTGACACCACGGGATCGACTGGCTCGGCGTTCGCGCTTGGCAGCGTGCGCGTCCATGCCCACCCGCCAAGTGCGGCGACCACCACGACCACCACGATTCCAATCAGTTGTTTCAATCCAGTCGGCATCCCTTGCTCCTTCACGACCATCAATGCTGTCATGTTAAACGCACGACCGTCGCCACGGTTGCATGGCCTCGCGTGCGGCAGTGCAGCCCCACGTCGAGGCCAATGGCCTCGGTTTTCCCTGCACAGCGGGCAACCCCACTCGCCAACAACACTTTCGTGTCTATCCGCCACCTCATCGTATCCCGCAGGATAGGGACATATTTCGACTATCTGCACGACAAGGATAACCCTATGAATGCAATCAAAAAACCGATGACACCCCTTGCGGATGGGCACGTCCCTGTCCAAGCGAAGCTCGCCGCCGCCTGGACGAGCTTCATGTTCCTCTACATCTATGTGGACTACTTCCACCTGTACAAGCCTGGAGCCATCGACCAAATCCGGTCGGGTGTCATCTTTGAGTTCGCCATCAGCCCAACGTATTTGACCACCGTCCTCGCGCTCGTGGCCATCCCCGCCCTCATGATCGTCCTCTCGATGGCCTTGCCCGCCCGTGCGAACCGCACCACCAATCTCATCGTGGCCGCGTTTGAAATTCCGTTCGCCGCCTTCAACGCAGCGGGCGAATCGTGGAATTGGGCCTCCTTCTATGGCCTCTCCATCGGCATCGAGGTGCTACTGCTGGTGTTCATCCTGCGTGCCGCGTGGACGTGGCCCCGCACAACGGATGGGATCACGCGGTAGTTAATCGATCACGGTGCGTCATCCATTGTGGGTGGACGCAGCGAGCGCGACCAGCAACGGCGGGAGTCATCAGGCCCGCCGATCCCGACCTTCGGGTGCGTGGTTGATCAGTTGCTACGGGGTATGACGGTTGAGTGATTCACCAGGGCAGAGCGACCAGCCATTGACCGTGATCCGGTTGCTTTTGCCCACTTCGACTGTCATACACTGCGGCTTCGGATCGCCCGCGCGTGTCCACTGAATCATTGCCGTGGTCGAGGCCGTCAACACCACCGGATCACCCACCAGCGCATAGGCTGTATAGTCATCCGTGCCGTCTTTCCCGCGCAGCACCCGCTCCCAGCGCTCCGGCTCCCAGCCAATCATCGCCGTTGCGGTTGCCCAATCATCCGCCACCACGGCCTCCGCCCAGGTGGTGATCACATCGACCGAGCTTTTTGAACGGCTCGCATCCGCACCACACCCGCCCAACACGCTTGCCAGTACCAAACCCATCAGCACCAAAAACCATCGTTGCATTGTTCTAGCCTCCATACACCATTGATTGTTACCCTTCGCGGCGGCGTTGCTCAATTTCGAGCCGTTTTGCTGCCAAAAACCCATGTCGCCAGCGCCACCAGCGCATCACCAACACGCGGTGCAGTTGCTCGGTCGCGTTGGCCAAGTCGGCCCGTTCTTGCTGTCCGGCGGTGTCCTTGCGTTTCATCAGCTTCATCCCTGCCTCCTCTAGCCCTTCCGAATGAAATAGGCCACTTCTTGATCGGTCAATTGCATCCGCAGATGGTGGACTTCGTTTGTGCCGAAAATCCCCACGAACTCGCCTGGGCCTGCGGTGCGAATCGCCGCAATATCACTGGGGGATAGCTCTGGAAACGCCTCACCAAGCAGGTTCGCATCGGTTCCCTCTTGCCGCCCAAACAGCTTCACGGCGGTGTTGTTGGTCGTCAGGTTATTGAAGTCTTGGGCATTGCCACTGCCGCCCATGTACGTGGCGCTGTTTTGGTCGCATGACCAGAGTGCCGCACCGTAATTCCGCCATTCTTTGGTTGCATTGGCCACCTCTTTTTTGAGGCTTTCAATTTGTGAAAGAATGCCGAACTCGTCCACCACACATACCAGCTTTTGGCCTCGCGCTCGTCGTTCGGGGCTGCGAATGTAGTGGTTGAGTGCCCCCAGGCCATGATCCAAATACAACGGGAGCAAGGCTTTATCCGCGTTGTTAAGGTTGTAGGCAGCAACATCACTGCCAAAATCCCACTTGAGCGTGGTCTGGCGATCAAACAAGTGGGCCTGACTCTGCAAGGCAATATCGCTAATTTCTTCGGCCAAGGCGTGGCCAATAGGGCGGTTGGTTTCGCGCAAGGCCAGCACCAGATCGCTCAAAAGCGGCGCGGTGTCGTCATCCATCTGCGCCAAAAACACCCCGTCAGGGCCATAGATCCGCGTCGATGCCAAGGCTGCATCGAGCGCTCCCCGTTCGGCGTTGCTGAACTCACGAGGCCGCAGCTGCACCCCTGACCCGCTGGTGATCGCACGGCCCAACACCATCGACAGCTTACGCTCCACATGGCTTTTCTGGCGATGCAAGCTGGTTTCCATCGGGTCAAGCACATTAATCGCCACATCCTCGGCTAAGTGATAGTAGGCAGCCCCACCGCCGACCGCCTCACACAACCGCGCACAATTGCCCACCGGATCGAACATCACGATCTGGTGGCCTGCCACCGCATGGCGCAAGGCCAACATCCCTAAACTCACAGTTTTGCCGCTGCCCGATTTCCCAAGCATCAGCAAGTGCGGGTTGTCGGTTCCGGTCAGGCCGAACGTGTCGTAATGAAATGGCAATTGGTCGTGGGGATCGTAGCCAAACAGCACGCCGCTGGTCGCATCGCTCTTGCGAATGCCCCATGGGGTTTTGGCTGCGACGTGTTCACTCAAGGCATTGCGGCGAATCAGCGGCGCGGCGATCTGTTTGCTCGGTGTGGTCGTGAACAATTTGAGGTATTCGCCTTGGGTTCCACTCAAGACATCCAGTTTGAGCCGTGCGCCCATACGGTCACGCAGGGTTTGGGTGATGCGATTCAAGTCCCGCACGCTCGGCGCTTGGATGAGGATCGCATAGGCCACTTCGTGCAACTGCTGGACATCCAAGGCGTTCATCGCATAAACTGACGGGACTGTCAAGTAGATTGTGTATTTCGCCCCATTACCCCGGAAAGCGTCCGTCAAAGCGAATGGCCAATTGGTTGCGAATCCGTGCCCAGTTTGGCAGCGTGACCCATTTTGCAGTGATATC
>NZ_BAABRU010000063.1 GCF_039545135.1 Herpetosiphon gulosus
CCGAACTTCGGGGTCATGGGTTGATTGGTCGGGCGTTGGTTTTTTGCTGGCCATGAGAACTCCTTGCGGCCCTCGACTTAAGATCATAATCCCAGATCTGTCTCACCTATGTTAGCACAGAGGGTTGATTGAAATGTTCATGTTGATGGCGATATGGCTGGGGATCGAAGTTTTAATCCCCTCTTCCTCGGGGTGTTGATTGAAATTTTATCATATCAGTCTGAAACTCAAGAAGGGACATACTGTTTTAATCCCCTCTTCCTCGGGGTGTTGATTGAAATTGTTCGCGAGCTGGCATTCAGCTGGCTTATGTCTGTTTTAATCCCCTCTTCCTCGGGGTGTTGATTGAAATCCGCTCCGCCGTAGGCGGAAGCGGTGTTTTCATCATGTTTTAATCCCCTCTTCCTCGGGGTGTTGATTGAAATACTGCACCTGCCGCTCCGTGTGTTGGCACGATTGAGTTTTAATCCCCTCTTCCTCGGGGTGTTGATTGAAATATACCTGCGGTTCGCGGTTGGTACCTGCACCTAAAGGTTTTAATCCCCTCTTCCTCGGGGTGTTGATTGAAATTCCCTTGGTATATTAAAGGATTGATAATCATCCTGGTGTTTTAATCCCCTCTTCCTCGGGGTGTTGATTGAAATGCAATGGTTGCTTGCGCGAACCGCACACCAGGCGTGTTTTAATCCCCTCTTCCTCGGGGTGTTGATTGAAATGTCACTCACAAGAGGTAACAGAGTTGGTTATAAAGTATGTTTTAATCCCCTCTTCCTCGGGGTGTTGATTGAAATGTGCAAATGCGCCTATATTTGGAGAGATCATGAAAAAGGTTTTAATCCCTTCTTCCTCGGGGTGTTGATTGAAATTCCCTTGGTATATTAAAGGATTGATAATCATCCTGGTGTTTTAATCCCCTCTTCCTCGGGGTGTTGATTGAAATGCAATGGTTGCTTGCGCGAACCGCACACCAGGCGTGTTTTAATCCCCTCTTCCTCGGGGTGTTGATTGAAATGTCACTCACAAGAGGTAACAGAGTTGGTTATAAAGTATGTTTTAATCCCCTCTTCCTCGGGGTGTTGATTGAAATATATATTCTAATTCTTCTTCCAATGGACGGTAAAGGTTTTAATCCCCTCTTCCTCGGGGTGTTGATTGAAATCCACGACCAAGCACCATCTGCCCGCATTGTAAAGGGGTTTTAATCCCCTCTTCCTCGGGGTGTTGATTGAAATTTCAGGGCAGCAGGGAGGCGGGGGCGGGCTTTTGTTTTAATCCCCTCTTCCTCGGGGTGTTGATTGAAATGCGACACAATGTCGTAACACTTATGCTCAAGGCTTCAGGTTTTAATCCCCTCTTCCTCGGGGTGTTGATTGAAATCGGGTTCGAATTCGTCCGCAACGAGCAGATCACGGTGTTTTAATCCCCTCTTCCTCGGGGTGTTGATTGAAATTAGCTCGACGACGGAACCTTCCGGGTTTTGACCAGCAACGTTTTAATCCCCTCTTCCTCGGGGTGTTGATTGAAATCGCTATCCAGGCCATGGTAAGCGCGACGGAGTCAGTTTTAATCCCCTCTTCCTCGGGGTGTTGATTGAAATCCGCAATCAGTTGCTCGACACATAATGGCATGTGATGTTTTAATCCCCTCTTCCTCGGGGTGTTGATTGAAATGCCCAGGAAAAATTGGATGAATCAAAAGACTTAGGTTTTAATCCCCTCTTCCTCGGGGTGTTGATTGAAATAAGTAGCCGACCCGAAGAGCGGTACATTTCATGCCATCGTTTTAATCCCCTCTTCCTCGGGGTGTTGATTGAAATGAAAGAGCATGTACCATAGTGACATTATAGTAGTGCAAGTTTTAATCCCCTCTTCCTCGGGGCGTTGATTGAAATGCGAGACTAGCAATGAAAAACGACGAGAATTACTTCTCGGTTTTAATCCCCTCTTCCTCGGGGTGTTGATTGAAATCCTACTATCTTATTCTTGAAGGAGGGTATTTTGGTTTTAATCCCCTCTTCCTCGGGGCGTTGATTGAAATACTAGGGCTAACAGTAGTAATTCTTATTTTGGTCGCAATTGGTTTTAATCCCCTCTTCCTCGGGGCGTTGATTGAAATAACAGCACGGTTGATCAGACCATCAGCAACCGCCAGGTTTTAATCCCCTCTTCCTCGGGGCGTTGATTGAAATTACCCAATCCTGCAGTCCGGCGACCCGATCATCAGTTTTAATCCCCTCTTCCTCGGGGCGTTGATTGAAATCCGTTTCTCAGGGCTCGTCGCCAGTAGCAGCCTTTTGGTTTTAATCCCCTCTTCCTCGGGGCGTTGATTGAAATATCCTCCCACCCACGACTTTTCCCGTTACTGGGACATGTTTTAATCCCCTCTTCCTCGGGGCGTTGATTGAAATACGGCGCTGGCGCAAGCCCGATACCCGTCCGCTGGCCGTTTTAATCCCCTCTTCCTCGGGGCGTTGATTGAAATAAAACGGCGGGTTCGAGCTGGTACGGCGAACGCCTATCCGTTTTAATCCCCTCTTCCTCGGGGCGTTGATTGAAATCCTAGTAATAGGATACATTAAACTTCCTGTACTGATTGAGTTTTAATCCCCTCTTCCTCGGGGCGTTGATTGAAATGATTGCCTTGACCATCCTGACCGGCATCGTCGGACCGAGTTTTAATCCCCTCTTCCTCGGGGCGTTGATTGAAATTCAACGACGATGGCACTATGCTGGCGATGAAAATAGTTTTAATCCCCTCTTCCTCGGGGCGTTGATTGAAATTCACCACCGATTTTGCGTGATAGTTTAGCTTGGCGTTTTAATCCCCTCTTCCTCGGGGCGTTGATTGAAATCCATACATTTCAGAGAGAAGATCAAAGGACTAGGAGGTTTTAATCCCCTCTTCCTCGGGGCGTTGATTGAAATCTACAGCATCTACGTCATGAACGCCAACGGCAGCGGTGTTTTAATCCCCTCTTCCTCGGGGCGTTGATTGAAATCAACTATTATTCACCACGAGTTCGGCTTAAACATACGGGTTTTAATCCCCTCTTCCTCGGGGCGTTGATTGAAATTCGACCCGTGCCAAACGCACACAACGGTCAGCCCGAGTTTTAATCCCCTCTTCCTCGGGGCGTTGATTGAAATTTGGACTATGCGGTTGAGTTATTCCTGGGCATTTTGGTTTTAATCCCCTCTTCCTCGGGGCGTTGATTGAAATACAACATCGCCTTCCGAAACAACGCGTTCGCCTATCTGTTTTAATCCCCTCTTCCTCGGGGCGTTGATTGAAATTGTAAAAATTTTGGTTGCAATCACGTTGTTTACCTTGTTTTAATCCCCTCTTCCTCGGGGCGTTGATTGAAATCACTTGTAGAAGGAGATTCCAGTGGTTTTCCTTTATTGTGTTTTAATCCCCTCTTCCTCGGGGCGTTGATTGAAATACACTTCCGACGTTGCGCTAAGTTATCTAATTTCAGTTTTAATCCCCTCTTCCTCGGGGCGTTGATTGAAATACTGATATAGAAGCTAGGTATATCTTAGGAATTCAGTTTTAATCCCCTCTTCCTCGGGGCGTTGATTGAAATTGCCAAGGACAATTTGAACACGTTCGTGTATACACAAGTTTTAATCCCCTCTTCCTCGGGGCGTTGATTGAAATTATGAATGGAATCAACTTGTGAGCGAGTTATTATGTTTTAATCCCCTCTTCCTCGGGGCGTTGATTGAAATAATGCGAATGAAATTACATTCGAAATTTCATTCGCGTTTTAATCCCCTCTTCCTCGGGGCGTTGATTGAAATGTTCGGGCATGAATTCGATACACACCAGCATGCGCGCGTTTTAATCCCCTCTTCCTCGGGGCGTTGATTGAAATCAGCAGGAAGATCCCGCTAGGGGTCGAAACATTCATGTGTTTTAATCCCCTCTTCCTCGGGGCGTTGATTGAAATATTACGGTGGTTACGTATGCTGCTATCGTGAACAATGAGTTTTAATCCCCTCTTCCTCGGGGCGTTGATTGAAATGCGTCATGCCCATCTTGTCGGAGCCAGCCACGACCAGTTTTAATCCCCTCTTCCTCGGGGCGTTGATTGAAATTCATCCAAATGGGTCGCACGCCCGAACATGGCGAGTTTTAATCCCCTCTTCCTCGGGGCGTTGATTGAAATTCTCTTAATGCTCTCAAGAAAGGAATAAAAGGTTAATGTTTTAATCCCCTCTTCCTCGGGGCGTTGATTGAAATGACCTGCGCGAAAGGCCACATTAATAATGTCCGCTTCGTTTTAATCCCCTCTTCCTCGGGGCGTTGATTGAAATCGGACGGCAAGATCACGAGCAACCCGTTGGTGATGAGTTTTAATCCCCTCTTCCTCGGGGCGTTGATTGAAATCACTGGTGACTTACAACCGAGTGGCATTGGCGGTAAAAGTTTTAATCCCCTCTTCCTCGGGGCGTTGATTGAAATCGAGCTGGCTTCGCCCATATCCAGCCGGCCCAACTGAGTTTTAATCCCCTCTTCCTCGGGGCGTTGATTGAAATGCGGTTGGAATTTGTGCATATTTAGGGTATTCTTGGGTTTTAATCCCCTCTTCCTCGGGGCGTTGATTGAAATAAGCTGTGTGGTGGCTAGACTGGGTGTACTGGATTGAAGTTTTAATCCCCTCTTCCTCGGGGCGTTGATTGAAATCAGCCCGCGCCTGCGCGAGTTGAACGGCGAACAGATTTGTTTTAATCCCCTCTTCCTCGGGGCGTTGATTGAAATACACACCTTTTTCGTCGGTTAGCTCTCGTGTTGGGTTTTAATCCCCTCTTCCTCGGGGCGTTGATTGAAATCAACTGACATCAGAGCAAATGGAACTTCGAGTTAAAAGTTTTAATCCCCTCTTCCTCGGGGCGTTGATTGAAATAAACATCGTGGTAACCTACCAGGACGGCAACAGCTAGTTTTAATCCCCTCTTCCTCGGGGCGTTGATTGAAATACACACCTTTTTCGTCGGTTAGCTCTCGTGTTGGGTTTTAATCCCCTCTTCCTCGGGGCGTTGATTGAAATTTTGATGTTTAAATTTTTTAGGAGGTTTACCATGTGTTTTAATCCCCTCTTCCTCGGGGCGTTGATTGAAATCACCATCACCTTGCAGGACCGCGTGAGTGGCGAGGGTTTTAATCCCCTCTTCCTCGGGGCGTTGATTGAAATGCAACAGCGACGAAAACACCGACTGCAACGGTCACGCGTTTTAATCCCCTCTTCCTCGGGGCGTTGATTGAAATTCTTGGTTATTTCAGCCATTACGGCTGCAGTGCTGGGTGTTTTAATCCCCTCTTCCTCGGGGCGTTGATTGAAATGAAGGCTGGCGGCTGTACATGGCCAAGATGAGCACCGGTTTTAATCCCCTCTTCCTCGGGGCGTTGATTGAAATCCTCCGCAGCGGGGTTCAGCCAGGCTTCATTGATCTGGCGTTTTAATCCCCTCTTCCTCGGGGCGTTGATTGAAATTTCTGATGAAAGTCCCGCAAAACTTGTCTTAGTAAGTTTTAATCCCCTCTTCCTCGGGGCGTTGATTGAAATGCGCATAATGCCATGAAAGGAGGTGATATTCATGGGTTTTAATCCCCTCTTCCTCGGGGCGTTGATTGAAATATATTCTTCAATGGTTACGAGCACTCGCTGTTCGTACGTTTTAATCCCCTCTTCCTCGGGGCGTTGATTGAAATGCAATACTAACGGGACTATGATGCAAAAAAGCACGGAAAGTTTTAATCCCCTCTTCCTCGGGGCGTTGATTGAAATCGCAGCGCACAGGCATCCACCCCGACTTCCAGGCCTGTTTTAATCCCCTCTTCCTCGGGGCGTTGATTGAAATCATCCAATAGGAGTGAACCCCCATGAAACTACGACATGTTTTAATCCCCTCTTCCTCGGGGCGTTGATTGAAATAAGGAAACGTAAGCATGGGAACACAAGAAATCCTGCGTTTTAATCCCCTCTTCCTCGGGGCGTTGATTGAAATTTTGGTTGCAGGGTGGTGCGTTGTTGGCCTTTCTAGTTTTAATCCCCTCTTCCTCGGGGCGTTGATTGAAATCCACGTGGATCTTTAGGTGCTTTTGAGGGGCAATTGGTTTTAATCCCCTCTTCCTCGGGGCGTTGATTGAAATTGCAGAATACTCTGCTTTCACACCAAGCTAGCCAAGCTAGTTTTAATCCCCTCTTCCTCGGGGCGTTGATTGAAATTTTGGTTGCAGGGTGGTGCGTTGTTGGCCTTTCTAGTTTTAATCCCCTCTTCCTCGGGGCGTTGATTGAAATTCGCTTTTGCCAGTTACGGAAAAGAACAACTGCCAGTGTTTTAATCCCCTCTTCCTCGGGGCGTTGATTGAAATGACCATCTACCTCCTCGCCGACGGCGGGGAGGCTAAGGTTTTAATCCCCTCTTCCTCGGGGCGTTGATTGAAATGCGCACTGATCCCTAGCAAAACAACAATGATACCCGTGTTTTAATCCCCTCTTCCTCGGGGCGTTGATTGAAATCACAGTGCCAACTTGTCACTTTCCGCCCTATACTACACAAAAATCGTTAGCAATCGCGCTCAATAATCGTCGGCAATCGTGCCCAATGTGGCCGATCGTCGGCAATACTGCTCATCTGACGTGCATTGCACCCCCATGTC
>NZ_BAABRU010000064.1 GCF_039545135.1 Herpetosiphon gulosus
CGGTGTGGATTAACCGCCCAGTCGGGCCAGCTGATCCGTCGATCGCGGTGGCATTGCGCGAATAATCCTTCTTTAATCGTCCGTTTGCTCCGTTGTCATCTGTTTCACCGTGCTTGACACATTCCGACCTGCTTCGCAGGATATCACAGAGGTTGAACCCGTTAAGACCATTCAACAAGCTAAACCGTTAACCCAAGACTCAGAATGTGATGCGAATCATGTTTGCTCTGAAACTACAAGTTGTGGAGTCCCTAGTCAATGGGTTTATGTTGACGATGCAAATAAGTATCGAACATTAAAGGGCCGAGTTACCGAGTCCTTTATGGCCTATGAGGATAATCCCCTCAATCACTATTCCCGTGATCGAAATTTCTTTGTTCGGCCTGACCCTGATTATGAATATATGGTTGCCAAACCAGGTAATTGGGCAACTGGTGATGCTGGTGAGCGCGGAGCCATCGAAGTTGAATGGGAGTCAGGGGCTTTCCCACTATGGGCTTTACCAGTCAAGGGTGATTATGTTCATGTGCGCGGAGCCTTTGTGTTCGATTGTGGACATGGTGGCCCAAATCATTATCGCTCGGAAATTCACCCTGCCCATGTGGTGATGTCACTGCGTGGAGGGGTTGGTGGATCAACTGGTATCATCCGCAATCTGGATGGAACAATTAATTCTACTACCCCAATTCAAGTAACCAAAGCCGATATTTTCGGTTCTGGCGATGGGGGATTGATTATTAGTGATTTGGATTGTCAGTTCGAAGCCTGTAATAGGGGATTTTGGTATCAACCTATCCGTCTTGCTGAGCCAAATAATGATAATACTCAAGGGGCACCAGCAATTTATAACTTTTTTGTTCCTGCCCCGCTGAATAATACTCCCAATGCCCAGTTAATTTATGACCTTACCCCTCGCTCAGTAAGTCCTAAGTCAACCGGCCCCAAGATAGGATATCCAGATGAATCGGCAAAGGCAAATGTGTATGATATTTTGAAAGAAGAGCCACAACGAATTAGTTTAACACCGATCTTGGGATCTAACCCTGGAGTCCAAGTGGCGGTAGATTTTACTGGCTACACTCCTCCCGACAAATTCCAATTCGAAGCCTTTGGCTTTACGGTTCAAGTTGGGTGGGGTTACCCATCAAACCATGTAGATGAGCCGATTGGCAATACTCAAGCACCTGTGCGCTTACAGGTTGAGCTTACCTCATTACGTAATAATGGATTACCTTGTGGTGGATGTTGGCCTGATATCGAGTTGTATACCTCGGTTGAAGATCAATCATCATGGTTTTATGTCAAAAATATTGGTCTTGGTGAGACAACAAATCTTGGCGGATTAAGAACACCTGGAGATGATCATACCTATCCCAACTTTTTTGACTTAATAATTCCCGATAATAGTCACTTAGATATTCATGCGAGAGTTATTCAAGAAAACAATCTTGCTAATTCCATTATTGGTAATACCACATTTGTTCATTTTGCAAACCAAGGATTTGGTGTGCCGGATAGCCCTCTTGATCAAGATATTATTAATAACTCTGACCCAGCATCATGGATTGATGAATGCAGGGGCGCAGACCTACCTAACTGGAATCCACCATGTTTTTCAATTCAATATAGCGTCAGGGATCTTGCCGTTGACCACCTCTTTGTGGTGGATACGACTGGGAGTATGGCGAGGGGGCTGGCGGCGGTCAAAGAGGAAATCCAGCGGATTGTCAGCCAGCTTGAGCGCAGCGGGGTTAATTATCGCATTGCAATCGTTGATGTTAAAGATATTCCTGATTATTCGCAAGGGGTGCGGACAGCCTTAGGCTTTTCAAGCAATCCTCAGGCCATTATCAATGCGGTTAATGGGCTTGATGCGGGTGGCGGCGGCGATATGCCCGAACCCATTTATACAGGGATGATGCTTGGCCTCACCAATAAGGATGGCAGCATCGGGGCATGGCGGATGACCGCAGCGAAATATGTTACGGTGTTCACCGATACCGAACCCAAAGGCCCAGACTTCTTAGGCAATGGGTATACGGCGCTGGATGTGGTCGAGGCCGCCAAAGCCCTTGATCCTGCGGTGATCAGCGCGATTGCCTTAGATGATAATTTAGAAGCCCATGCGAAACTGAAGGAACTCACCACCGAAACAGGCGGCATCTTTTTGAATCCAACCTCATATGAGGAGATTCGTGAGGCCTTGCACACGGTGGTGAATGACTCGATTCCCCCGATTGCGCCTTTGAATGGGGCAACCGTGCAGTTTGCCACCTCGATGATAACGATCACCGAAGCTTTGTCGCAAACCACGTATTCCCGTGATTCTGAATACCACCCTGCCAACGACGGTCACCGTGCCATACCAAGCAATGGGGCATGGTATCAAAGAACAAGCCTTTACCACGGCGCTGAGTGGAACGCTGGTCTTTCCACCAGATACCAGCTATATCACGGTCACCATGCCGATTAGCGATAATATTCTGAAGCAACCAACAGCCTATCTCGGCTTACGCTTGGGCAAGCCACAGGCCGATGATCCGAGTGTGCCAATTGTGGTTGGGAAACTCCGTTCCATGGCCGTGGTCGTCCAAGATAATGATCGGGTTGGACTCTTGGATTCCAGCTTTACCGTCGGCGAACATGAAGGCTCAACCCCAATCACGGTCACGCTTGATCGGGCCTATAGTGCACCGATCAGTGTCACCTATGCGCTTTCGAGCGGGACTGCCTTGCTTGGGAGTGATCTGCCAGCCATCACCGGAACCCTGATCTTTGCCCCTGGCCAAACCAGTGCCGTGATGACGATTCCGATCTCCGATGATAGCGAGCTTGAGGGGGATGAATTTGTTACGATCTTCTTGGATGATGTAACCGACAGCATTGACCAGCCAACCCCCGCAGGCCAGATCATCATCTTGGACGATGATACGTTGCATATTAGCCCAGCCAGCCAGATCTACTATGAAGGACGAGCATTCAATTCGGGTGATCCGGCACGTGTTTATATTGACCTCCTCCATCCTGTCGCTACTGATGTGCGTTTTCGCTGTACGACCATCAGTGAGAGCGCAGGCACTGATGATTTTGTCTACCGCTATACGCTGATGACGATTCCGGCAGGGGCGACCCGTGCGACCTGTTCAGTCGAAATGGTCAATGATGCATTCATTGAGCCAACGGAAACCTTCAAGATTGCGATCGTCGAACCTGTAAACATTGGCATTCATCCAGAAACCAGTTCAAGTCAGGTCACAATTACCGATGATGATCTGCCCTTTACTCCCAATCTGGCATCAGAATTGTTGTTTGTCAATGAATCCGATGGGCAGTTGGCCGTCAATGTTTATTCCAGTTCATCCGTCGCCGAAACGCGAACCGTCCAATATCGGACAATGGATGGGGTTGCCCGCAGTGGCAGCGACTATCAAGCAACTACGGGAACTTTGGTCTTTGCACCGTTTGAAACGACCGCCACATTTACCGTACCCGTGATGCAAGATTTCACCAGCGAGGATATCGAAGATTTTCGCGTGGAGTTGTTCAATCCGAGCATCGGGTTACTGACGGCTCCTTCGCGTGCACGAGTCTATATCGCCGCGAATGATCGCATGAGTTTCGACACTGAGGAAGCACGCCTGCGGGAATTCCAAGGCTTGGCCAGCACCAATTTGCTGCTTGGCTCGCCTATAACCGAGGCGTTGACGATTCACTACCGAACGCTTGATGGCACAGCCCAAGCAGGCAGTGACTATCAACCGATCAGCACGACGGTGATTTTACCTGCCATGGGCGCATCTGACTATATCACAGTGCCGATTAATCTAGATACCGATTTGGCGGAGCTTGACGAAACCTTCACCCTTGAAGCAACGGCCATCATGCATGGCACGGCGGTCACCGCCACCCAAACCTTTACGATTGTTAATGCACTGCAAGGTATTCAACCCAAGGTTGATACCGCGAACTACTATGATGTGTTTGATGCGGCATCGGCAAGCCCACCAGCAACCGCGTGGATTGAGGGAACGGATCGGGTTACTGGCGTTAGTGATGAAAACAATCGGGCCATAAGCTTCCCCTTTACGATCCCGTTCTATGGCAGTAATTTCACGACGGCAACCGTCAGTTTGCATGGCAACCTGCGTGTTGGTGGCGGAACGCTCCCAGCCGAAAATCAATCGCTCAGTTGGTTGGGGCTTGCCAGCCAAGGCGTGATTGCACCACTGTGGGATGATATGAACAGCGGGGATGTGTATACCGCGACGGGCGGAATGGCTCCGAATCGCTTCTTTGCGATTGAATGGCGTGATCTTCGTCCCCGATTGGGCGATTACGAAGATTCCCAAACCTTCGAAGTGGTCTTCCACGAGGATGGCCGGATCAATTTCAATTACCAAACCCTGACGGGACTCTTTGCCAGTGGGATGGGGGCCACGATTGGCTTGACCCACCCCGTTCAGGATGCATGGCTGGAATATAGTCAGAATACGGCAGTGATTACCGCGCCGATGACGATTCTGCTTCAACCCAAACATCTGAGCATCCCTGATCCAACGCCAACACCAACGATTGGCGCAACCGCGACAGCAACGGCAGGGCCAAGCGCAACCCCAACCGTCGTGCCGAGCGAAACACCAACCGTTACGGCAACGGCGGTGCCGAGTGAAACGCCAACCGTCGTGCCAACAGCTACACCTATCGTTATCCCAACGGTATCATTTGAAGCAGCAGCAGCAACGATACTTGAAAGTACGTCATCAAGTACCGTAACGCTGATCGTTAATCCAGCAGTGGATTACCCGATTACCATCGATCTCTCGGCTACCGATGGAACAGCAACAGGGGATGACTATCTGCTTGAACAAGCACAAATCATCGTTCCTGCCAATACCGTTGAGTATGTAGTCCCCATCACGATTCTTGATGATACCGTATCCGAGGGAATGGAAACCTTCACGGTTGATCTGTCCAGCGAAATGGCAGCGATAGTGGAACCTTCTGAAATAACTATCACAATCAGTGATGATGAACCAAAGGTCGCCTTCGCACCGACGGTTGAGAGCAATGGAAACTATCATCCGCGTGGGTTAGCAACCGGCGACTTCAATCGCGATGGGATTCCCGATGCAGCAGTGGTCAATTGGTTTGGTTATAGCATCAGCATCTTGCTGGGGAATGCCGATGGGTCATTCCAAGCAGCCACCACGCTGAGTGACCCCAATAACCCCAGCGCGGTATTGGCGGTGGATGTTGATACGGATGGTGATCTGGATTTGGTGGCAGGGCATGAAGGAACCCAGAGTTTCCGGATCTTCATCAATAATGGTGGTGGTAGTTTCCCGACGAGTACCAGCAGTGCGTTGCCATTCAATGCGCTTGCGGTTGCCAGTGGCGACTTCAACCGTGATGGACGCATGGACTTGGTGTTTGGCAATCGCTATGGGGCGACCGTCAAGGTCTACTTGAATGCCGGTGGCGGAAGCTTCACGGGACAAACCGAACTACCAATCACCAGCTATGCTGATATTCGCCAGTTGAGTGTGGGTGATATCAATCGTGATGGCAACCTTGATTTGGTGGCCATGAGTCCCAGCGGCAATCAGGTTGGGTATACGTATGGGAATGGTACAGGCGGGTTTGGCGCAACGACCATCCTGGCACCCGAAACCGAACCACGTGCTGCCTTGCTCAGTGATGTGACCCATGATGGCCGCTTGGATCTGATTGTTGCCCATGGACAATCGCCAGCCCTGCTGATTTTCCCAGGAACAAGTAGTGGTCTGAGCGCAACACCAACGACGATCACGGTCGCGAATGGGGGGCAAGCGCTGGCAACGGCAGACCTCAATCGCGATGGCTGGGTAGATATTGTGTTGGGCCATGGGGTGATTCCCGGCACGAATGCGGTGACGGTGGTATTGGGAAGCGCAAGCGGGTGGGCTGCACCGCTAAGTTTCTCGGTTGGATCGAATCCGATTGCGGTCACCACGCTGGATTTAGGTCGCGATGGGACACTGGATATTCTCACTGCCAACTTTACCAGTAATACCTTAAGTAGTCTCAAACAATAATCCTCTTTTGGTTATGCTGACATGGTTACAATTGTTGCCCATGTCAGCATAAGAAAGCACTCTCTGTGATCATGCACTGGCGGACTTTTTCCCGAACAACGCAAGGAATTCTTCTTCTGATGGTTCTCGGAATCCTCGGACTCGCCGGAATCGGATTCTTGAGAGTTCTTCCAACGCTCCTTGGCGTTCCCGATAACTATGATTTTCGGGCCTACTACCTTGCTGGCGAAGTCCTCAATACCCATGGAAACATCTATGATGATGGCGCAATGGCAGCCGCAGCGGCAACCAAAGGAATTCCTACGTTTCCCCGCTATTGATGTGGTCACGATTTAATGGATAATTATCTTATCCGCTCCACGCCGCTTCAATCATCGCGGGCGTTTGGTAGGCTAAGCTCGAATGTAGCCGTTGGCGATTATAAAAAATTTCGATGTATTCG
>NZ_BAABRU010000065.1 GCF_039545135.1 Herpetosiphon gulosus
GCGATATCACTGCAAAATGGGTCACGCTGCCAAACTGGGCACGGATTCGCAACCAATTGGCCATTCGCTTTGACGGACGCTTTCCGGGGTAATGGGGCGAAATACACAATCTACTTGACAGTCCCGTGGGGAATCGCACCAACGTCGCAACCACGGGGCAAACCCCATTCAGTTTCAGCTATGATGCCGCCAATCGCCTGATGACCAGTGGCTATACCCATGATGCCAATGGCAATCTGACAACGACCCCCGATGCGACCTACACCTATGACGCGGCGAATCGGGTGACCAGCAGTACGACCAGCGCAGGCACGACGACCTATGGCTATGATGGCTGGGGTAATCTCGTGCGGGTCACGACCAATGGGCAAGTGCAGGATCTCGTCTTGGATGAAGCGGCAGGATTGCCGCAGGTGCTGGGGACGGTGACTGCCAACGGTACGACCCGCGTGGCTCGCGATCCGGCGGGGTTACTGCATCAAACCAGTGGCGGGCAAGTCAGTACCTTGCTGACCGATCTGGTGGGCAGTGTGCGGCAGGGGATCACCCCGAGCGGAACAACCCTGTTCAGCCAAACCTTTACGGTGGATGGAGTGCCAGTTGCCCACAGTGGCAGCGCGACGAGTGCCTTTGGCTTTACGGGGGAATGGACGAACTCGCTCGATGGTTTAGTGTACTTGCGAGCACGCCACTATCTGCCGACCATGGGCCGCTTCATCCAACGCGATACCGATGCGGGCAGCAGCCTGGCTCCGGCCTCGTTGCATCGCTATGCCTATGTGGATAACAATCCGGCCACCTGGACCGACCCAACGGGCCACCGCAAAGGACTGCAACCCGATGGGTCATGGGAAGGATGTCAGATCATCCTTGGCAATCCCGAGGATCAATGTACGTGGCAAGACTATCTTGACTTCTTCAAATCCGACAGTGGCGATGATTTCTGGACGATGGTGAAACAAGGTGTCAAGCGGATTGAACGCCTGCCGCGCGATATCGTTCTTGGTGCGGTTGCAGCATACAATGATCCAATTGGGACGCTTGATGCGATGCGAAAAGCACCAGGCCAACTCGTTCAGACCTGTCTCCAAGGGACGCTCTGTTACAACTACGAAGCCCTCGGTGATTGTGTCTTTGATCTTGGCGGCATAGCGGTTGGAGGCGGATTTGGTGGGGCAGGGGTCGTTGATGACTTTGCTCGAATACGGCCAACACGAAAGAAGTTTGATTTAGGCACGGCGATTGGCGATTGGATGGATGATCCAGCTGTAAGAAATGGAATGCGAGTCAAACCCATCCCAGATTATTATGATGTAGTAGGACATGGACTGCCAGACTATATGTTTGGACCAGATAAGCAGAAATTAACTGCGAAGCAGGTAGCTGATATCATTAGGGCTCAACCAGATTATAAGGGCGGATCTATTCGTCTGATATCTTGTCATACTGGTACATGCCCTACAGGTTTTGCTCAGCAACTTGCAAACGAGATGAATGTTCAAGTTCTAGGTGCACATGGATCGGTTTTTGTTGATGAATTAGGGACAATGACGGTTTCAAATCCTATTATCGCAATCGAAGGGAAAAAATTTATAAGAAAACCTGGGCCTGGTATTTGGAGGGTTTTCTTCCCATCTAAATGATTTGATGCGTTAAATCAAATCTAGTACTGAGTATTCACTAAAGCTTGGTAAGAAAAGGGACGATTGTGACTATAGTAACAGGTACAATCGTCCCTTTTCTTATGAGAAGACGGATGTATAGAGGCAAGTGATAATGATAATTATCCATAGTATTTATTTGTCTATGTCACCATTCTCGAGCAAAGAACCAAAACGGAGATGAAATTGACGTTGTATTCCTGTCTCCAACCAATGACGGATGTACTGATCAAGGGCTTGAACGCGGTGGAATGGAAGGAATTGGATGAGTGCATGGACTCGACTTAATGGAATAGTGCACAAAAATCGGGCAATCCCGCGTAGATCATGTAGGGGGATTGTTGGTGTTTTCAAATAATCGATTAATTGCACTGAATCTTCGAGGAGTAGGAGATCGTATGGCAATGTTTCATAGGAGGGGTAATCTTCCCAGTTTCCTATCCCAGCACCAAACCAGCGAAACAATTCGCTAAAATAGGAGGTAGCGTGGGGATAAGCAGTTTTGAGTAGTGTCTGAATCTGCGACCGGTTAGACTGCAAGTTCAACACTATGGAGCGCTGGTCACGCAGGCATGGCGGAACGGAATGCCACCAGCGATCAAAGAGAGGACCTTGCGAACTTACCACCCATCCTGTTTCCATTTCGGCCTCCCATCCTTGCGTTTCTCGCCACGCATCAAGACCGACACGATCACAGAGCCATGCGTCAGAATTCCAGCGTGAGCAACGGAGTGAGCCGCTTGCGTCGATGCTGAACGTAGCAAGAAGCGTGTTTTTTGCGTGACACTCAAGCGCATAGTCGCCAAGACTCATAACAGCAAAGCCTGGTTCAGATGGTTCATGAATTCGTATTACCCAAGAGAGGCTGGCGATCTGGGAGAGATCAGTACACCAGCGGTGTGGGGTTTGGTGTGATGGATGTGTATAGAAGGCAATGGAGGTCGTCTGTGCAAAAACGGTATCCATATATGCCTGCGATGGTATAACTCTATAGCCCATAAGATTCCTCGTCATGCTATGTCATTCTCTCAATTATTCTAGCACATGCCATATCATGATAATCAAACACGCCATCGCATCCCCCATGAAGAGACGTGTCAAAAACAACTGTAGGAAGGGTGAAAGGGGCATTAATTTCTGTTAATATCAAGGGCCGACTTGTGTAGTGAGGGAGCTTTCGCATCTGCATACGCTCGATATCACGGCGAATCCGCTGCGGAGCTTTCCTGATTGGCTCCATACCATGCCACAGCTGCACGCCATCGAGTTTCAATTCCCACCTGACGACCTGGGATAGGGAAACGATTCGTGTTTTTAATGTAATGGTCAAAGCGCTGTTGCACGGTCACTTAATCTTCGTCGTCCAGCAAACGGTGGCAAGAACAACCGCCGATCGAGCACTGACCGCCTCATCGTGAATCACGCGGAGTGTGCAAAGGGCATTTGACCATTACAGATTCGTGTTTTTAAAGGCCATATTACATAATGCATAAAAAATGGGCATTCGTCCATACCAAAGATCGATCAAAAAGGATTAGCAGACATCGATTTTTGTTCTTTTGGTTAGCATGAGCAGATGTCGATTGGCCAAATTGGTGCATTATGGTATCCGCTAATCGTTATTAGCAGATGTGAATCGCCAAATGGCCCTAAAAAACACGAATCGGTGCCGCACCCCGACCTCGCCTTGCATGATCAGCAACACGCCTTGTTGGTCACCGGAGTGCGCTGCAATGTCCGTTCACTGCGGAGGGCATGAAAACGTCGGGGGCATGAACCGCGATGGCGGACAGCAGCACACGGTGGTGTCGATCAGCCGACTGGTTGCGATGTTGAAGCCGAAGCCCTCACAGTGGGAACCGTCAGCCCTTGAGACCGCTGCCTCCGAGTTTTTTTGCGCTCTCAGTTGTGAGCGCAGGAATCCAGCTGGCCCCGAAATGGTGCAGCGAACGGACGTGCTGCATGATACCGAACGAGGGTGCGGGTCGATTGCCTGAAAAGAGATCTTAAGTCGTGCAAGACAGAGGAATGATTTTTACGAGCGAAAGAAAAAGGCATGACGAGTGTATGGCGGCAAGCGGCGGTTCAGGCAGGCGACCATGCATCGACGATTGGCGGCATACTGTCATGGTATTAAACGCAGATCTCTCCGGTTTGCTGCATTGAACACCTGTGTGGTCTGATTTCAGACCACACTCCTCATATCCAGCGTGTTTTGTGGTCTCTTGCTGTCGTCAATGGGTTCTTTGGGACAAAAACGCGCTCTAGAACGACGAACAAGCGTTGTCATCCAGTGTTCTGATGGCAGCGCAGAGCCGTTAGCCGTTGCACCAAGAACGTTCCAGAACCTCACGCTCCTGACGGACGGCGATCATGTCCTTCATACTCGATACGAATTACAGGATGGCGTTGTGGGAGCGGCGGGTATTTGCGGGCGAGGATGCTGATGACGAAGGCCATGACACATGCAAGCATGATACCCCCTGTTCCGCCGACCATCAGCCATGGAATGCGGGCGGCATCCTCGGCCCATGGGGCAGGGAAGGTGTGTTCGAATCGCCGGATAAGCCGCTCGGTATGGCTGGCCACGACCAAACACAGCGGCATGAGTATGGCCGTCATGATCAGCATGCACCCCCATGCACTCCGCCAGAAGCGCGTCGTCGCAGCAACGATGCCAATGAAGACGAGCATGACAAGGAGGAGCATAATGCCCAGCTCACTGGCAATAACGGAATCCCCAAGAATATGGAGCGGGCCGGACAGGGGCTTTCGGAAGCCAGCACGGTGGAACATACCGATGATACAACTGCTGATACCGCCGATCCAGAGGAGCCAGATTCCCCATGTGCGCGGAATGTGGCGGGGGGATGGAGAGACATGATAGGTCATGGTAGCTCCTTCCTACGAGTAACACCAGCGAGAAAGCGGGCCGTTGCGCCATTGATAGGCTATCGATGGCGTGCCAATGGATAGTGATTGTGAGCGCTGGTCGCCTGTCTTCTTTCAGTATAGGAACGGGGGCTGGTGCTGTCAATGATGCCCGGATGAGCACGCACAATCACCTGTGCAGCACGGGCGGCGCTCAGTCTGGACCCGAATTTAGCCTACGTTCCCATACGCCGAAAAACGGCAATAGGCCGCAGCGGGCACATTTGAACAGAAACCTACGGTTTAGCGGTGGCAACGATTCGTGTTTTTTTGGGCCATTTGACACCAACAATTAATCAATCGGCACACATGCGCATGAAATTATGGCGTAGACTATCGACTATTCTATGATTACAGGAGAGAAATATGTTATATGTGTTTGACCTTGATGGCACACTCATTCAAGGCTACATGGACGGCGGCGATTATGCCCATGTGCAGCCATTGCCTGGAAGAATTGAAAAGCTGGCCGAGCTGCGTGCCGTTGGCCACACGGTTGCGATAGCGACCAATCAAGGGGGAATTGCATTCGGCTACAATTCCGAAGGTGACTTCAAAACCAAGCTGCTGGAGGCATTGCGTGCGCTGAAGCTCGCACGCGACACACCCGTCAAGGTGTGCTTCCACCATTCGACGGCGAGCATCGAGCGCTACCGCGACCCCGAAGGATGCGCCCGCAGGAAGCCGAGCGGATTAATGATCAAAGAACTGATGCAGGAGCTTGGATATAGCGCCGATCAGACTATGTATGTTGGGGATCGACCGGAAGATGATCAGGCGGCGGCGCATGCCGAAGTAGCCTTTATGTGGGAGCGAGATTTCTTCGGTCTTGGAGCAGAGAACTTCATGGCTCGTTAATGTGCCGTGGCGGAACGTGTCAATATTTTTGAGACAGGTGACGATCAGGAATTCCGTTTCAGCCGCGCTGGGTCGTCTGGCTGCGCAGCCACACTGAGCGGCGGGTTGATCCACGCCGCCGTTGGCACGGGTGGCGG
>NZ_BAABRU010000066.1 GCF_039545135.1 Herpetosiphon gulosus
GATCGGTCGCCGATGATGAGGGTGATCCAGGTGATGATGTACCTGATCAGCACAAAGGTTCCTCGCGCCCTGATCAGAACGGATCTCAGCCAATGGAATCTGTCTCACTCGATATTAGCACACAGGGTGGTTGTCTCTCGACGTGCTGGGATGATCGTCAATCATTCCAGCATTTTTCTGGAATGTCGTTTGCCATCACCGTTCGGTCGTGGATCGTTTGTGGGCGAGCATTTCCGCAAACGTGATCACAGATTGCCGATCGGCGGGCGATAGTTGTGCCAAAGGTGCAAGGAAGGTATG
The DNA here is from genome assembly GCF_039545135.1 of Herpetosiphon gulosus. Taxonomy (NCBI): domain Bacteria; kingdom Bacillati; phylum Chloroflexota; class Chloroflexia; order Herpetosiphonales; family Herpetosiphonaceae; genus Herpetosiphon; species Herpetosiphon gulosus. The sequence goes on from NZ_BAABRU010000066.1 coordinate 301, forward strand.
TAACTCAGGAACCGCCGTCATGAGGAGTTGGACGCGCCGTGAGTCGTCGAGCGGCGTTGTGGTATCAAGGTCGAAACCACAGGCTTCCAGCAAGCGCCGCAGGGGAAGTTTTAGGGCCTTCGATAGCGCCGCCATGGTTTTGAGTTCGGGGATGTAGGCGGCATCGTTCATAATACGCGACAGGGTTGGTTCGCTGACTCCCGATTCTGCGGCAAGCGTGTTGCGTCGCCAGCCGCGTTGCTGCAATTCGGTGTCAAGGATGATGGACAGGCCGAGCATTGATTGATCTCCCCATAGTGAATGACGGCATAGCTGAGCGCGGAAACCCAGCTCGCCCCAAAAAAGTGCAGCGAACGGGTGTGCTGATGGAAATGTGTTTACTGCGATGCGTGTAGTTGTATTCTTCGTTCGGAATGCGCGAGAATGGCGAGTCGATCATCCAGTGTAAGCTGGGTCAAGAGGGGCAGAAACAGCTGGATTTCAGGGATGACCGTGCTCATCTGCTGCACACGCTGTGCTTCGTCAATCTGGGCTGCGGCATCAATGTCAATGCCACAGGCCGCAACGAGTTCTCGCATGGGAATGCCCAAGACAATCGACAAGGCATTGATAGTGGTGAGCGAGGGCAGTGCGGTCGGATCATTACGGATGGATGAGATGATTGATTCGTTGCGGCCTGTAGCTTTGGCAAGCCTACGGTCGTCCCAGCCACGTTTCTGCAATTCTTCGTTAAGAAGGGTCGATAATCTAGGCATTAAACAGTCTCCATAAAAACACCGATACCACGAGAGCATAGCGGGAGTGTACAAGAAAATGAACAATGAGACAATTCGCTGAAACACGGAGGACAAAGATTTATGAAAATTCTAACACTATGGATGCTGAATCATAATTCCAGTATCTTGAAAGATACTGGAATTATGACGTAAAAAGGGAGATTTTCAAGGACTGACTTGGTTGAAAAGTTGGCCCTTGATTACCACATTATCCTCTGCTATACTCATCCTCGATGATCCGTTGCGCTCCACACCTTTGCCAGATACTTCGGCTGCGTGATCAACCACATTGGCCCACACCGCATGGAACAAACATCATTCTCATTGCGCTCGTTGTACAACAATAAATTATGTCAATTGAGGTATTTCATGGATGACCCTACGCTGCTCCCTCCTATTAATGCTCCTGCCAGTCCGATAGTGGCCGATCATCGCACCGCCTTAACGCTCCGTGGCATCCAAGCGGATACCGCTGCGCAATCGGTAATGATTGCCGAGTATCGTAGTCGGCTTGCCCCGAAAACGCGCCGTCGCCACGAAGTCGATTTGCAAGGCTTTGCGGATTTCTTGGCCACCGTGCAGGTAGTGATTCCGGTGGACGAGCAGGAAGTCTCCGTGTTGGCCCACGACCCAGCGGCATGGGATGGTATCACCGCTGGTTTAATCAGTGCCTTTCGCACGTGGATGCTCACCGAAGGCTATGCGATTGGCACGATCAACATTCGCTTGGCCACGGTGCGCACCTATGCGCGGCTGGCTCACCTCGCGGGCGTGATTCCCGCCGATGCCTATAGTCGCATTCGTGCGATCACCGGCTATCGTCGCAGTGAAGGCGATAATCTCGATCAGCAGCGCGTGGCCACGGCGCAAGCCACCCGCATTGCCACGAAAAAGGCCACCGCCAACATTCTTGAGACCCCGCAAATTATTGAACTGAAGCAATCTCCATGGCGTAATCCAACGGCTCGCTCCGAGGCGGTTGTTGCCCGTGATGCCCTGCTCGTCTGCCTCTTGATTGACTTGGGCTTGCGTTGTGGCGAAGTCGCGCTGCTCCGCTGGGACTCACTGCGCAACGGCCTCTTGACCGTTGCGCGACCAAAAGTGAAGATCGTGCAGCGTCATCGCTTGCTCGGCGATGTTGGGACGATGCTCGCCCGCTATCAAGCCATCATTCCCGCTCCGACTGATCCAGCTCAGCCGCTGATTGCGAGCTTTACTCAGAATGGTGTATTTACCCACTTTGGCGTGTCCGAGCGGGCAATCAGCAAGCGGATTCAGCAGCTGGGGGTGCTGATCGGGATTGCAAACCTCTCGCCACACGACTTGCGCCACTCGTGGGCCACCCGCCTTGCCCAGTTGCAGGTGCCGATTCAGGCGTTGCGCGATGCGGGGGGCTGGTCGAATTTTGCTACGCCTGGGCGTTATGTGGCCCAGCAAGCGATTGCCAATGATCGCATTCCCTTGGCCAACGATCTGGTGGCTGATAGCGAATCTTGATGTATTGATCACACTTTACATGAACTGTCCATGTTGCTACAATCATACTAGCTTTGCCCCACGCATAAACGCAGTCTTTTTATATACCTTTAGCCATCTCATTAAGCTATATAACAAGGAATTAATATGAAAAATTTTAATTGTTTAGGATGGTGGTGGATTCCAAGTCAAGAAGAAAACAAAGTTGCTGGTGAATTGAGATTTTTAGCTGAAAAGGGATTCTTTCTTGATTTAGTAGGTTCTTTTGAAAATGGTATAGATCCTATATTTACACGTGGCCATGTAACCTACTACCCTGTTATATTCGGTATTACAACAGAAGGAAAGCAGATAACACTTGTTCATTGTAATGTACGAAAACTACGAATTTCATCAGGAGTAGAAAATATTCAGCTATTACGAGTTAACTATGCTTATAAGAACATACATATTATAAATCCTGATGAGTATACTTTTCAAAAAGTAACTCTCAGATTTAGAAATTTAAATCAATGGGCAATATTAAAGGGTTTTATTTTAAAAATTTCTACTGAAAATCAAAAATTCAATAAATATGAAGCCTTATATGAAAATATAAATAATATTGATATAGAATTAGATAATATAAAAATGTCATTTGTATATGGAATAAATTATAAAATCCCATATAAAGGATTTATTCAAAAAATAAATGCTGAAGAAGATGTATTAATATCCATTAAATTAAGTAATGATGAAAATTTTTATAGTATAATTAATAATTATATCAATCCAATTCAGGACTTAATAACTTTTGCGTCATGCAATGCAATATCCATTGAGAGTATAAATTTATTTTCTGATAAACATAAAAGAATTTTAAAACCAATGATTAATAGTTATATGGAAAATAATGAGATTGATTTAGAAGAAGAAGATTATTTATTACCTATAAATATTATGTTTAAGCAGAGATATATAGATAACTCTGATATTGGTGATGTAATTGATAAATACCTTTTTTCTCTTGATGATATAAAAGATGATTATAGTAATATTATACGTAGATGGTTCTTGATAAATAATGAGCTAGCGGCATGTATTCAATTACTATTAAGAAATAGATATATGAGACTAGAAGATTATTTAATTAATTTTATAAATATTACGCAAATGCTAGAGATATATCATAGGATACGTATTGGCGGGGGAGCAATCCCAAATAATATTTTTAGAAAACATGTTAGAAGTATCGTACAAATGCTTCGGCCCAATAAGGGAAAATGGGTGAAAGAAAGACTTAAGAATTCAAATAATCCAACATTGAAAAAAAGAATTGAAGATTTATTACACAAAAATTCGTATATAATGTCTGATTTAATCGAAGATTTTGATATTTTCAGTCAAAAAGTCGCAAAAAATCGCAATTATTATACACATTATAGTAAACAGGATAATACTATTTGGAATAGCACTGAATTATCAGTTGTTTGTGATATAACGACAATATTATCTTATAGTTGCATACTTGAGGAACTAGGGATAAATACTGAACAAAGATTGAAAATGTTAAGAAAACATTCTTCTTATGAAAATGCTAAAAGAAATATTCATATGTTAGATTAGACACTATGTGATGTTTAGTCCAAAAAACTAGTTAAAATATTTAGAGACATTCTACTATGGATCGATGAGCATGTTACGTAGCATCGGAAACGGCGAGTTTGGCGATCGATAGCGATTGGTTGCTAATTGCCAATGCCATGCGGCCGCAATTTGCTGGCGGAGGGCATTAATATACTGATTGGCCTGGGCGTGCTGTACCCCCTGAAACCAGACGGATGGCTGTGCAAGCGTCTCAAACTTGGCAATCCACTGATTAATCATCGTCACTGCGCGATGGACGGCCTGCTCAAACGAGAGCTGCTCAGCATCCATCAAAATACGCACGAGATTAAAGCGTGAGTCGAGGTGCAGCACTTCTTTTTCATAGGAAAACAGGTCATTGAGCAGCGCGCCAATGAGGGCCGTGAGTTCCGTCGCGCGTTGCATTGCGGGATGCGTATAGACTGCGCGCGAGACAGACTGGCCCAAGGCAAATTCAATCAGGATCATGGTCGGATACATGCCTGAATCATGGAGCCGTGTTGCGATATACATGTCCGTTGTTGTGGTTGTCTGAAGAAAGGTTCGGTTGGGAATTTGGGTCGCCTGCAGATGCGTTATCAAGGACTCGGCAAGGCGCTGGCGGTAATCACGAGTGCTCAGGTCGCGGAACTGGCGGTAGGCCTCATACCAGATTGGATAGAGGTGGTGACCATCGGTGGGGAGCATGCCATCGACGAACAACCCCACACAATGGGCATAGGTGGCCGGACTCGGCAGATGGATGGGCACGCGGTGCTGATTGCGATCATAGCTATCATCAATATAAAAGAGAATCGCGTTCAGCAGATCAATGGCCTGCAGGCGTTCGAGACTGGCAGTGGGAAAGAGATACGACGACATGGTGATGTATGGGAGGGCGATGCCATAGGCTTCGCAGAGGGCCGTGGTTGCCGCTCCTGACTGGGTTTGTGTCACTTTCCGCCCTATACTACACAAAAATCGTTAGCAATCGCGCTCAATAATCGTCGGCAATCGTGCCCAATGTGGCCGATCGTCGGCAATACTGCTCATCTGACGTGCATTGCACCCCCATGTC
>NZ_BAABRU010000067.1 GCF_039545135.1 Herpetosiphon gulosus
CGCGATATCACTGCAAAATGGGTCACGCTGCCAAACTGGGCACGGATTCGCAACCAATTGGCCATTCGCTTTGACGGACGCTTTCCGGGGTAATGGGGCGAAATACACAATCTACTTGACAGTCCCAGATCCCCGTCCAGGCGAAGCTCGCAGCCGCTTGGACCAGCTTCATGTTCCTCTACATCTATGTGGACTACTTCCACCTGTACAAGCCCGGAGCTATCGACCACATCCGGTCGGGTGTCATCTTTGAGTTCACCATCAGCCCAACGTATTTGACCATCGTCCTCGCGCTCGTGGCCATCCCAGCCCTTATGATCCTCCTCTCCAAGACCTTGCCCGCTCGTGCGAACCGCACAACGAACCTCATCGTGGCAGCGCTTGAAATCCCGTTCGCGGCCATCAACGCAGCGGGGGAATCCTGGGACTGGGCCTCCTTCTATGGCCTCTCCATCGGCATCGAGGTGCTCATTCTGGTATTCATCCTGCGTGCCGCGTGGACATGGCCCCGTGCGACGGATGGGATCACGCGTTAGCCCCTCCACGCCGCTTCATGTATTGCGGGTGGAAGCATCAAGTACGATAGCGAACAAGGTGGGGGCAGGAATCGTCAGCCTCTGCGACCCCTGCCCCCACCTTGTTCGCGCGTACTCGGTTAGCGCTCGCCTGGGCACGGCGACCAGCCATTGACCGTGATGCGGTTGCTCTTTCCCACTTTAACTGTCATACACTGGGGCTTCGGATCGCCTGCCTGTGTCCATTGAATCTTCGCCGTGGTCGAGGCCGTCAACACCACCGGATCACCCACCAATGCATAGGCCGTGTAATCATCGGTTCTGTCCTTCCCACGCAGGACCCGCTCCCAGCGCTCTGGCTCCCAGCCAATCATCGCCGTCGCCGTCGCCTAATCCTCCGCCACCAGCGCATCATTAACACGCGGTATAGCTGCTCGGTTGAGTTGTCCAAGTCGGCCCGTTACTGCTGTCCAACGGTCTGATTCTGCTTCATCAGCTTCATGCCCGTCTCCTTTAGCCCGTGCGAATAAAAGCTGTACTGGCCCCAACTCACACAGACTTGGGACTAACCTGCCTGATCGACAAAGGCCACGAGATCAATCCACGCCACAACCTGCGGCTGGATGGGTAGCCGGCCAAGGTTCAACGGTCTTGTACCTTCACTAGCACCGTATGTTTTTGGGCGGCATACCTTTGCTCATACGTTGGGCCACGCGGTCGGCCACGTTCCCCCAACACACCGCCAGAAAGTTGGTTTCCTCACGCCCTTCCCGACCCTCGCCACCCGGTACCCAACGGTGATTGGCGATCCGAAACGTGGTGAGCGAACTATAATCGTCACCTTGCTATAAAAAACGACATCACAAAACCACCCTGCTCGCAGATCAGCATGGATAAGAATCAGGAGAGAAAAAGACCCAGTAAAAGGCTCCTGCAGGACGCAGATAGCCCACTCCGGTACGCGACAGGGTTGCCAGGATGAGACTTTTTCGCCCCAAAATGAGACTTTTCGATGGCATGCTACGGCTATGCTGGAGAGGAGCGAAACGATGGACAACAACATTGCAGCAACGATGCCACCGATAGGCGCTGGCATACGGCTCATCGAATGAAATGTAGGATCGGGTGGCCGTGCTATCCGTATCCGCTGGTGTATGAGTGGTTTTGGAGGTATCCCAATGCAGACCCAACGGTTCAGTCTTCGCCTCGTCATCCTGCTCACCCTGTTGAGCATCACCATCCTGCCCGCCGCCGCCACCGCCGATTTTGATCTCCTCGATAGTCAAAACGTGACCGCCGTTGATCATGTATCAACCGCCAATGGAGGAACCTATAATGGTGGACAGGTCTATGTCGCCGCCACCAAACAAACCAGTAACAACAATGCCTTGCGGATCAATGGAATTTACACCAATGCGAACGGTACGATTAGCACGAACTTCGTGTTAACCGAAGGTCCTATTCAAGCTGTCGATGTGACCGAATATCGCGATAATATGGTGGTCGTCGCCGCGATTACCAGTCATCAACTCAAATTGATTGCCTTCAAAACCAATGCCACGGGAGCCAATCGGCTTGAGCGGCTTGGCGATACCGATGGGGTCGCGACCATTGCGGCCAGCATCAACTACGTCCATATCGTCCGCGTTGGCCCAACCCTGAACCCATCCCTCGTCTCCGCTGTCCAACTCAGCGATGGCCGTGCGCGCTTTGATGTCTGGACGCTCAGCCCTGATGGTCAGACCTTTACCCATCAGTCCACCAAAATTTCGGTAGGCCTCACCGGACAGATCGCCATGAGCGCCGATTACATTAAAAGCTCGCGCAACTTCGCCATGGCCGCCCAAGATGCCAACGATAATATGATCGTGACGCTCTGGAAGGTCGATGTTAACGGCGAGTTGCTGAAATTAGCCCAAAGTCCCCGCGGCGTGATTGGCTTTGCCGATATTTCCTTATCGGGCAATCGGATCTATACCGCCGCGACCAATACGGCCTCGCCGTTGGCCAGCGCCGAAATCGCCCGCTGGACCGTAGCCAGCTCGGGCAATCCCAGCCCAGCCCTGCCCAATGTGCTGGTCTATGAAGACGAAGCCACCCTCCCCGTCCTCTTTTCCGGCAAAGTCCAAGTGGTCGATCAAGGCAATGAGGTCGTGGTCGTGGGCCAAACAGGCAGTCAGACCGACAATAACGATTGGCAACGTCTGCGCTTTCTGACCTATACGTTTAACGGTAGCACGCTTAGCCTTGCCAACCCGATCAAAACCCTGACCAATAGTGCTGATGATTTCGATCTGGTCAAAAACGATAGTCGCTTCTTCATGGTGATTGATGGCTTTGCCAATGGTCAAGATAGTCATCAGCTGTGGCAGTATAACTAGCCCGCCTCGCCCGCAGCAGATCGGAATCGCACCGACAGGATGGGGTTGCCCCATCCTGTCGGTGCAAAGCAACCACACGGCCCATCGAGAGCATCATGGGGTTGCAGGAATCGCGGCCACTCCGCCCGATTCCCTGGATTCTCCGCCTTAATGCCCCCGCTTCCCCCCGCTTCCCCCCTGGCATTCCCTGCTTCACACCAAGGCCAATCCGCGCCATACTCCCCATGGCTTGGGCGAGTCCCCAAGGCCGTGTGTGTTTTCAGGAGGTTTCCCATGTCGCTTCATCGCGTCCTCGCTCGTCGGATCATAACCCTCGGCATGCTGCTCACCCTCGCGCTGGTTGCGGCCATCCCCACCGCCAGTCATGCGGCAACGCCATCCACCACCGTCCCCACCATGGGCGCACTCGCAGGCTGTACCGTGAGTGCCAGCAAACCGGTTCGTCAAGGCTTTACCAATACCGCTGGAACATGGGTGTCTGATGGGGTCGTTGGAACCGCCAGCGTCACCGGATGCCCGACCAATCGCACCATTACCGTGTACGTGACCATTCAGCGCACCAATGGTAGCTCCTATAATGGGTCGTACACCTGTTCCAATGCGCGATATTGCTCCGCGTGGATTGGTCAGCCCTATGTGTCAGGGCGCTGGACAACCTTTGGTTCGTCCAATCAAACAGGGAACACCTTGGCCGTCTCCGCCTACGCCGATCTCTAGCCCACCACCAACCCATCGCTGCCCATGCAGGGCAGCGATGGGTGTTTGCGAAAGCAGCAGTCCACACGGAAAAAAGGCTCCAGCAGAACGCAGGCAGCACGGGGATTAAGGAATCAGCCAGGCTTATTTGGAACGCTGGCGTTCTCCAAGCCACGACCACCAACTGACCAAGGCAATGATCAGCATCGCGGCAAGGCTCAACAGCAGATTGGTGGCGGGGTCGTCACGACCGGACAGCAGCGCGAAGGCAACCATCACAGCCAGGATGGTATAGACCCCACGAATAAGTGAGCGAAGGCGCATCGGCAGCCCCTTTGATGATCACTGTTTTAGTCGGCAATGGGTGGGACGGCGGGGAAACAAGGCTCCGCGCTATCGGTCTCCAACAAGAGCACGCTATACCAGGTCTGATCGGCATCCATACCGGACGCAACGTCCGCAGCGTAATCACCAGGATCGAGAATCGACAGGTTGATGGATAACCGACCCTTGTACCAAGTGAGCTGATCCGGAAACCGATCAATCCGTTTTGTCCTGATGTGGTCACGATTTAATGGATAATTATCTTATCCGCTCCACGCCGCTTCAATCATCGCGGGCGTTTGGTAGGCTAAGCTCGAATGTAGCCGTTGGCGATTATAAAAAATTTCGATGTATTCGA
>NZ_BAABRU010000068.1 GCF_039545135.1 Herpetosiphon gulosus
ATGGGGGTGCAATGCACGTCAGATGAGCAGTATTGCCGACGATCGGCCACATTGGGCACGATTGCCGACGATTATTGAGCGCGATTGCTAACGATTTTTGTGTAGTATAGGGCGGAAAGTGACAAGTGATTGGCTGTTTGCTGCCAATGGCCTCATTGTCCCCACAGGCGTGGGGGTGAACCGACAGGAGGAATACCAAGAAGGACAAGACGAATATTGTCCCCACAGGCGTGGGGGTGAACCGATACCAAATTATTTGTATCACCAACATCAAACATTGTCCCCACAGGCGTGGGGGTGAACCGCCAAGCGCGAAGAGTTGGTGACCAAGCAACGCATTGTCCCCACAGGCGTGGGGGTGAACCGTAGCGGAACGTGGACGGTTGGAGCGCTCGCGATTGTCCCCACAGGCGTGGGGGTGAACCGCCACGCTGCAATGCCGAGGCTGGGCGGATACGATTGTCCCCACAGGCGTGGGGGTGAACCGTCTCTGCTACTCTCAGTAGAGACTTATGTAGTATTGTCCCCACAGGCGTGGGGGTGAACCGTTGGTTGGATCAACGATTACTTCACTAAAAACATTGTCCCCACAGGCGTGGGGGTGAACCGACAGGCCAAAAAATGACACACTATATCATCAAATTGTCCCCACAGGCGTGGGGGTGAACCGCCGCGTTCCTGCTCTGGGCCAACCAGTTATACATTGTCCCCACAGGCGTGGGGGTGAACCGTGGACTCACCAGCCGCGTCACCCAGCCAAACAATTGTCCCCACAGGCGTGGGGGTGAACCGCCCACGAGTGGCTAGAGGGTTGTCTGATTCTCATTGTCCCCACAGGCGTGGGGGTGAACCGATTTCGAAGATATATTCTTCGTCCTTGGTGGTATTGTCCCCACAGGCGTGGGGGTGAACCGATTTCTGAGCGGCGGCGGGTCGAGCTGCAAGAATTGTCCCCACAGGCGTGGGGGTGAACCGGTGCTGCATGGGAAAGGATAACTAATCGCTTTATTGTCCCCACAGGCGTGGGGGTGAACCGAAAATTGCGACTTGCGTCAATACAATCACCTCATTGTCCCCACAGGCGTGGGGGTGAACCGCTCCATCCCCAGGCATCCATGCCATTGCGGTAATTGTCCCCACAGGCGTGGGGGTGAACCGCCACGCCCTACCGCTTAGCCTGCACTGCCACCATTGTCCCCACAGGCGTGGGGGTGAACCGCAAATCGGTGCAGGCCCGCTGGCCCACCAAGTATTGTCCCCACAGGCGTGGGGGTGAACCGCCGCAGCCGCTGGCTTCGACGGCCTGAAGTCCATTGTCCCCACAGGCGTGGGGGTGAACCGCCTGAAGAAGTCGCGGCGATGAAGGCGGAAATATTGTCCCCACAGGCGTGGGGGTGAACCGTTTGGGTCACATTGGACGGTTAGTCATGAGTTATTGTCCCCACAGGCGTGGGGGTGAACCGACGGGTCGTTATGAGCCTCTTCAAGTATCTGCATTGTCCCCACAGGCGTGGGGGTGAACCGTAGGCCTGTGTTACGCTCGGGTTATCCTCATGATTGTCCCCACAGGCGTGGGGGTGAACCGTCGCCTTTGCGCTCCGGTGCTTCCTCTTGGGTATTGTCCCCACAGGCGTGGGGGTGAACCGGCCACGCAAGCCCAAGAGCTGCGCAACCTTGAATTGTCCCCACAGGCGTGGGGGTGAACCGCCAACCCACCCACATTATGACCTTGCTCCATCATTGTCCCCACAGGCGTGGGGGTGAACCGCCATACCATTCATGGCTGAAGGTATGCAGCAAATTGTCCCCACAGGCGTGGGGGTGAACCGACCATCATCATCTGCGAAAACGTGGTTGATGCATTGTCCCCACAGGCGTGGGGGTGAACCGCCAAGACCATCAACGCTGTGCAGCCAGATGTTATTGTCCCCACAGGCGTGGGGGTGAACCGTTGGTAAGGTACGAAGTCAACTAACTCGTAATATTGTCCCCACAGGCGTGGGGGTGAACCGTGCTAGGGATTCTAGCCAACGCTATAATTTACATTGTCCCCACAGGCGTGGGGGTGAACCGCCTTGACCCGTGAAATTGCGGGCTTGCAGGCAATTGTCCCCACAGGCGTGGGGGTGAACCGTAGGTGTCCGTTTCCTTGACATAAACATAGTTATTGTCCCCACAGGCGTGGGGGTGAACCGTCAATTTTAGCTATTTTAGAATCTTCACAATAATTGTCCCCACAGGCGTGGGGGTGAACCGATAGAGACTCATTAAGACCATACATCTTATTCATTGTCCCCACAGGCGTGGGGGTGAACCGAAGGTTTTTTGCCTTTGAATGGGGGTGAGTGGATTGTCCCCACAGGCGTGGGGGTGAACCGCCACGCCTTTGAGCATGGGTAGCCACCAATTCATTGTCCCCACAGGCGTGGGGGTGAACCGATACGCACTGGCGTGGGGACGATTTGGCGGGCATTGTCCCCACAGGCGTGGGGGTGAACCGCTTAATCTTATTTTGACGCAGGATGCTGCTAAATTGTCCCCACAGGCGTGGGGGTGAACCGATACTGAGGAAGAACACGACCAACGTACTTAAATTGTCCCCACAGGCGTGGGGGTGAACCGGTCGGAAGGTTGGCCTTCGTCTCGTTCTGATGATTGTCCCCACAGGCGTGGGGGTGAACCGCGCTCCATATCCAAACCATCATTCTTTTGGTGATTGTCCCCACAGGCGTGGGGGTGAACCGCAAAGATATTGCTGTTGCAAACATCCTTGACGATTGTCCCCACAGGCGTGGGGGTGAACCGCTGGCACATAAGATCGTGACAACCTATGACACATTGTCCCCACAGGCGTGGGGGTGAACCGCGTACCCGCTGATCCCCAACATCGACAACCTTATTGTCCCCACAGGCGTGGGGGTGAACCGAGCGCCCAGAAAGGCAGTAAGCAACGATTGGAATTGTCCCCACAGGCGTGGGGGTGAACCGAACTCGTAGAATCTGAGCGCTTTTATAAAGGCATTGTCCCCACAGGCGTGGGGGTGAACCGTCGCCATCACACACGCGAGTATAAGCCAGACCATTGTCCCCACAGGCGTGGGGGTGAACCGATAATGATTATAGTTATTGTTCCGATAGTTGAATTGTCCCCACAGGCGTGGGGGTGAACCGTCGATAATTTCATCAAAGGTAATTGCCGTAGCATTGTCCCCACAGGCGTGGGGGTGAACCGGGGTAGTATTGCCAACGCTCAAAATAGATACGATTGTCCCCACAGGCGTGGGGGTGAACCGGGCGGGCACGCGATTGGCTTGAGTTTCGATGAATTGTCCCCACAGGCGTGGGGGTGAACCGCCCTTCGTGAGTTGGTTGCATTGCCGTTGATCATTGTCCCCACAGGCGTGGGGGTGAACCGCTAACCCCAACGGGCAACTACGCGAGAGTACGATTGTCCCCACAGGCGTGGGGGTGAACCGCCGACCAAACGCATTAGCGCCGAAGAGCAGCGATTGTCCCCACAGGCGTGGGGGTGAACCGGGCGCAAAGCCAAGGTACTGTTAGTAGTTGAGATTGTCCCCACAGGCGTGGGGGTGAACCGACACGGCTCGCCGTGCGTTCCGTTGGCTAGCCATTGTCCCCACAGGCGTGGGGGTGAACCGACCTACTTTCCAACCACAAGAGGTTTAGATAAATTGTCCCCACAGGCGTGGGGGTGAACCGTACGGCGTTCTGGGAGCCAAGAGCATTTTGATATTGTCCCCACAGGCGTGGGGGTGAACCGGTGTGCCACACTCGCCCAACTTGGCCCAACACATTGTCCCCACAGGCGTGGGGGTGAACCGATACACCACTGGTTGCACCGTATATGCGGCCTATTGTCCCCACAGGCGTGGGGGTGAACCGAAAGCAGCGTGACTATGGACGTAGGAACCTATATTGTCCCCACAGGCGTGGGGGTGAACCGAAAGCGGGCAAGTCCGAGGAAGTCAAGGCCGCATTGTCCCCACAGGCGTGGGGGTGAACCGTGGGATTGGTAGAGACTGTACAATAGCGTGTGTATTTGGTTCCCAACCCAAAGACGAGCATTTCCAGAATAGGCTTGTAAGGGGATACCATGCCACGAGCAAAACACAAACCCGCACCAACGACCGCCGACCAACC
>NZ_BAABRU010000069.1 GCF_039545135.1 Herpetosiphon gulosus
CGATATCACTGCAAAATGGGTCACGCTGCCAAACTGGGCACGGATTCGCAACCAATTGGCCATTCGCTTTGACGGACGCTTTCCGGGGTAATGGGGCGAAATACACAATCTACTTGACAGTCCCGCGCGAGAGCGCTTCGTTCAATGGTACTTATCACAGGATTTGTGCCTCTTGCGCTGTCTGCCCCGTGAGGATGCGTCCTTTAGCGTGGCCAGTAGACAATGATGCCGGCGCCCAACAGCGCAATACCGGCACCCCAGAGACTCGGCGCATCCGGCCGAACGCCATCAACGGCCCAGCCCCACACGAGCGAGAGGCCGATAAACACGCCGCCATAGGCGGCATAGACCTTCCCAAAGTCGAGGGTCGTGGGTTGGAACGTCGGGAGCACCCCATAGAGGACGAGGATGAGGCCACCCAGCAGCCCAACCCACACAGGGCGATCGGCACGTAGCCAGATCCACATCAAATAGCCGCCGCCAATTTCGGCTAGCCCCGCCAGGGCAAAGAGGATGATTGATCGTGTCACCGCCATGGAGAATCTCCTGCTTGACTTAAACCGTACTTGAAGTGCTATGCTCACGCGGTCCCTGCTCGGGACTGAACCATCCATTGTGAGGAGGCTGCATGGACCCCGTACCGCCTGATCAAACGAGCACACCCGCGATTCCACTCGCGTGTAATCTCCTCGCCATTGACCCGGCCCACCGTCTGACGCATCTGACCGCTGGGAGCGTCCTGTTTCAAACCATGGCCCAGGAGTCGCACGCGTTGCCCGATGGCCTCGCCTTTCGCTTTGCGGCGGATGTCTATGACGAGGTAACTGCCTTCATTGCCCAGGAACGCCGCTGCTGTCCCTTTTTTCATTTCCAGCTTGATGTTGCCCCAGACTCTGGCCCGCTCTGGTTACGCATTACGGGAGCGTCCGGCGTAAAAGCCGTGCTCATAGCGGGCCTGGAGGGCATGCTTGCACCGACCAAGTCTCCCCGTTCATCGGCAGGGGATATCCAGCGATGAGGGAGTCAATCCAAGCGCTGATCGCCCATCGGGCGACGAGACCGTGATGAGGACGCACGCTGGATAGGTGACCGTGGACACATGGGCCACAGGCCACCCATCCAGCGTGCGTTCGATGCAGACGACCGAGCGCTTACTGCCCATCCGTGCCGCTTGCGCATTGGCCATCCCCACAGCCACAGGCTGCGTTCGTCACCGGTGCCGGTGTTGCAGGACGGGCCTTCCGGCGCAGGAAGGCGAGGGGAATGAGGCAGGGGATCAAGCAGGCCAGCCCAAGCAGAATGGAGGCGGTTCCCAACGTGCCGCCAGCAATCCCGGCAATCAGCGGCAGACCATCGTTCCAGAGCACGCTGGCGACAAGCACCGTGACCACCAACCCGAGTAGTATACGGCCAACCCGACTGTTCATGCAGTCCTTTATGAAGCGGATCATGGAATCCTCCCTAGCTGATGCACCCGTGGTGCGCGGTACAATGGAGCAAGCATAGTCCTTCAACGTAGGTTTAAGTCAAGGAGCACGTTTCATGAGCATCGCACCATCGTCACCCTTAACGATTGGGGTCGTCGCGGCAACCTTGGGCATCCGCACCTCGGCCATTCGCTACTATGAACGGATTGGGCTGATTCCCCGGCCACCGTTGCGCAGTGGGCAACGCCGCTATGCTGCGGACATTGTGCCGTTGCTGCACCTCATTCATGCTGCCCAACAGGCCGGCTTTACCTTAACGGAGATCCATACCATCGTGCATGGGTTTGATCCGGCGACGCCTCCCTCGGCACGCTGGGCAATGCTTGCGGCTGAGAAATTGACCGAAATTCGGACGCGCATGACGCATCTTCAGACCATGGAACAGATGCTGATGCAGACACTAGCATGTTCGTGTTCCAGTATGACCGCCTGTGCAACCGATGGGTTCACGCTGTGTGCCCCCCACGACGATCAGTAGGCAGGAGCACCATGGGAGGACGCGAGCGTCATACGCAATGGGTGGCGCAGCATGGGCTTGACTTAACCCGGACTTCACGGAGTAAGGTCTGGTCGTCACGTCTATGCTGCGCCACCACTGCTGGTGGTGTATGCCCACAAGGAGGTCGCCCATGATTCCGGTGAATCTCACCACGCAACGCCCGATCACCACCCCAATTCCGATCCTTACGACGGATGAGGTGGTGCGTCTTCAGACGGCGGACCCGCCGCTCATCCTCGTTGAAGCGCTGCCCTTGATGCACTATCAGGCAGCGCATTTGCCGGGCGCGGTCAATATTCCTGCCGATCAGATCGTGCGCCTAGCCCCAATGCTCCTGCCAGACAAAGCGGCGGTCATTGCCGTGTATTGCTCCAACCATGCGTGTGGAACAGCCCAGCACGTCGCCACGCGGCTTGTCCAGCTTGGCTACCGGCAGGTCTTCCATTACCAAGGTGGCAAACAAGCATGGATGCTTGCGGGACATCCACTTGAAGGCCAATCATAAGGATCGTCCACGATGCCACCATCACCAGCCGACAAACAACGGCGCTTTACCGTGACGCTCCCCGAGGTGCTCCCAGCACCGATTCTGGCTTCGGTGGCAGCCGTCTTGGCCTATCGGTAAAGTGCCGCCGATCCGCTACCTGATCCCGAGGGTGAACACGCAATGATCGAGGATTCCTTGGATGAGCCGTTCGCAGAAGAATACCAAAGAAGAACATCTGTTCGCTGCCATGTTTCGGGGGGCCGTGCGTTTAAGCCCTATTGCCGAAAAGACGGTTGCACCTGATGTTGTCATCAAACGCTTCAACAGTTATAGCCGGAAGAGTGGCCTCCACCAAGCGCTCATGGAGATTGGGCGAGCGGTCGAAACAGTCTATGCCGCACGCTTTTTAGAAGATCCTGAATTACGTGCAGAGAATCATCGCAATCTCTGTCACGGTGAAGCATGGAACAGCATGACGCGCCACATCTTTTCCTTTAATCGTGCCATTATGCGTGAAAATAATGTTGAAGAACAAGAGCGGCTCGCCCTCTCGCTGTTGTTAGTGCAAAACATGATTGTTGTGTGGAATGTCTCGCATATGAGTCGCGCGATTAGCCATTTGAAACAGCAAGGATTTCGCTTTGATCTCGCAGATCTCAAACATACAACCCCGCTTTTGACGAGTCATATCCGGATGATTCCTGATTTCATATTGAAGGTCGAACACGGCCAGAACATGAATTCCATGATTGCGAACCCTATTTAGTCGCGCAACACCAATAATGTGCGCATGGTTATCCCATACAAGTATAGGAGATCAGACGATGATACACGAACCCCATAAACAGATTGAAGGGTGGACAGAAGAGGATTTATTACGCTTGCCTTCTGAAGAGAACGACCACTATGAGTATAAATCAAGCCAAATACCCATGGATAGGTTGAAAGAAAAAATCAGCATCGCAGCCTCAGCCTTTTGGAATTCAGGCGGTGGGTTCTTCATCGTGGGTATTGATGATACTGGTCACATCGATGGTGGTATTGCAAAAACTGTTGGCCGCCAAAAACTTCCAGACTGGATTGATCAAATCCTTCTTGGGCTTAACTGTAAATTCCCTCAAAAACTCCCACTTCAGTACATTTGAGCTACTTTATTCCTAAAAAATATCTTATTCCGTCTACGTCGGGACTATGATTGGGATGTGTTTGCGGGGACGCGGGGATAGAGCGGAGATGGGGTGGATGCAGGGTTGGGTGTAGAAACGCTGACGGATTGTCCG
>NZ_BAABRU010000070.1 GCF_039545135.1 Herpetosiphon gulosus
CGCGATATCACTGCAAAATGGGTCACGCTGCCAAACTGGGCACGGATTCGCAACCAATTGGCCATTCGCTTTGACGGACGCTTTCCGGGGTAATGGGGCGAAATACACAATCT
This sequence comes from Herpetosiphon gulosus, assembly GCF_039545135.1. Taxonomy (NCBI): domain Bacteria; kingdom Bacillati; phylum Chloroflexota; class Chloroflexia; order Herpetosiphonales; family Herpetosiphonaceae; genus Herpetosiphon; species Herpetosiphon gulosus. The sequence goes on from NZ_BAABRU010000070.1 coordinate 114, forward strand.
ACTTGACAGTCCCACGGCCAGCGCCACACCTACCCGTGGGGCGAGCAGCCTGCCACACCAGAGCATGCGGTCTATGATCGACGTGACGAAGGTCGCCCGCTATCGGTTGGTTTAGGGCTGGTTGGGCAAGCGGCCTGTGGAGCACTGGATAGCGTTGGGAACCTGTGGGAGTGGACTGCCACGCGGTATCAGGACAATGGTGGCGATAGCCAGCAGGTGCTTGCGGATAGTACCAACCTGATGGTACTGCGGGGTGGCGCATACTATACCACAAGCCCAGATGTTCGTTGCGCGGCGCGTGGCAGGGATCTTCCCTACGGCGACGACAGCCTCCAAGGATTTCGTTGTCTTGTAGCCCCTCGTTCAGTGGTTCTGCATCCTGCATCCTGAATGCTGGTTGCTGTTGGATGTGAGGGATATGCTGCGGGTAGCGGGGTGTGAACGACGGCGGTGGCGTGGACGACGACGGCTGCGCCCCCGCGATTTTTTTGCGCGGCCTCTGCCACAGAAAAGCGCCATCAGCGAAGGATTGATTATCCGACCAATCAATCCTTCAGCGTGCCCCATCCAGCCGCGCCAACGCCGGAATCCGCACGGTCGTGGCCATGGCCTCACTCGTCGTGACAAAGCCCGCCTGCGTCGCGTTAATATGTAGGAAATCACTGGGAATATATTGGCCAACCCACATCACATGGGCTTGCATCCCGTGGGTCACCACCACCGCTCCGGCTTGCGCGGTATGCGGTTGGGCCATGGCGATAGGAGTCCACGGTTCAGTCCACTGCCGTTCCCACGCGCTCGCCGTGTGCAGATCGTCCACTGCGACGCGACTCAGGCAGAGTTGCGCCCGGTAGCTGCCGAATGGTCGATCCGGAAAGCGGCAGGTCGTCAGCAGCATCACCGTCTTCGTTTGGGGGTCGTGGAGCAGGGGATTGGCCTCAACAATCACCGAGGGCGGCGTACTCAGCCGCGTCACCTGCCAATCCTCGTACAAGGTCGAACTGGCCAACCACAGCACCCGTGCGCCATACTGGGGTATGGCAACGATTCGATTAGTCACTGTAATGGTCAAACGCCCTTTGCACATTCCGCGTGATTCACGATGCGGCGTTCAGCCCGCTATCAGCGTTTGTTCGTGCCACCGTTTGCTGGACGACAAAGATTGAGTGACCGTGCAACAGCTCTTTGACCATTACATCGATTGCTTGAATCGTTGCCATATCCCATACTGCTCATGCACCACGACCAGTCGATCCCCGACGGCGCTCAGGGCGAGCGCATGCGGGGTGGCACTGGCAATAGTCTGCGGTTGCCACGTTGTCCCGTCCTGCGTTATGGCAAGCTGCACGCCACCCGCCATGCCCTGCGCGATCACCAGCGACGGCATGCCTGCCTGATCGGTGCGCACGTCGTCCCGCTGCCACATGGTCAATACTGCACTAGCGCTGCTTGGCAAGGGGTTAGCCTGTTGCCATGTGCCACTGCCTGCCGTCGTTTCGGTTGCGATGGTCAGGTGAAACTGCATCCCCGTGCGCATGAGCAACGCCAGCACGGCGCGGCCATCAGGCAGGATAGCCAGTTGCGCCACGCTCGCATGCACCGGACTGGTCACGGCATTCCATGTCACCCCGCTATCGCGACTTTCCCACAGCCGCACCGTTCCAGCGAGCGTGGCCGCGACGATAATCCGGCCTTGGCGCGCCATGATTGCCGTTGGGCCTGCACTCGGCTCGCCCTGCCACAACCGTCGCTCATAGCGGTCGCCTGCCTGCGTCACGCCGTGGACAATCAGCGCACTGTGACTGGCCTCGGCCATAAACTCGCTGGCGCGGAGGTAGCTGGTATGGGCATAGCCGTGCTCGTCGAGCGCCGTGGCCAGGCCGCGAATGCCCCCGATATTGATGTACACCTTCGCCGATGGAGGTCTGATCATCATGTATGTACTATGGCCCTTATAGAACGAATCGTTGGCGTACTCCACATTGGCTTGTGGGATTATTAGATATGAAAAATTTATTATGTCTACTTTACCTCATATCGTACACCCGTGGGTTCCGTCTTTATCGCGATGATGGAAGCCAACGGAGCGGATCAACGGCTTGTCCATCGGCCTTCAGTGTCAAATGGAGATGTGGTCCAGTCGAGTATCCTCCCCCCGCAGCGTCATAGGTGGTTCCCATCAGTCCGATAGGCTCCCCACCATCAACCCATTGTCCTGTAACAACCGGTGGCTGACTCATCATATGCCCATAGGTTGAGGCAAAGCCATCGTCATGCTGCAGTTTCACACAATAACCGAAGCCACGACACCAGCCAGCCTCGATGACGGTACCGCGACGAATCGCATAAATGGGAGTCCCTTCACGGTTGGCAATATCAATGCCATTATGAAATGTCCCACCATTGACCGTGAGCGCACGATGGCCGAATGGGGACGATACCGCACCAATCGTTGGCCAGAACCAGGTTGGTGGTTCTGGCGGCAGGTCGGTGGCTTCGGGGACGCTCTCGATCTCACCAACGGATGCTTGGATCTGCTGCTGCTCAATCCACACGATACCAACGTCTGCTTGGACTTGGAGCCATCCATCGTGTTGCGCGACCACCCGCAGCTGCACACCGCGCTGAACCGTTGCGCTTCGTGTATAGACCGTCCCTGGCCCACTCCACAGTCGCGCATCCCTTTGAACCACGACCATCGGTGTTGCGGCTCTATCAGCCAGATCCCTATGGGGCCACCGATTGACCGGTACCAGCGCCTCTGGAATAAAGAGTTCTTGGCCTAGTCGAAGCGCCTGTCCGCGATCAAGCTGATTTGGTGCGTAGGTTCGGATCATGGCAGCATCGACCTGATACGCTTGGGCGATCTGATTTAACGTTTCCTCGACGGCAACCGTATGAACCACCCCATCACGGCGAGGAATACGAATCGTATCACCAATCGCGATCCATGCGCCGAGCGTGTTCGAGCCAACCAACGATTCCACGCGGAGACCGTACCGTGTGGCAATGGCACGGAGCGTATCGTGTGGTTGGATCACATACGCATCGACGAACATTGGCCCTGATTCCTGCATTGGCGTGACCAGTCGCGGTCCATTATCGACACCATCCACGCGCGGATCACGCCGTGTCGCTGATGATACCGGATTCGGAAATGGGATACGCGGCTTTTCACTATCGGCGTGGTCAATGCTGGCCGGAATCTGTACTGAAGCCGTTGCTTTTGGCGACACCAAAGACAGCGAAAACCCATCGGACACGGCGATAAAGAACGCGAATCCGATCAAGGGCTTAACTGTAAATTCCCCATGCGCATCAAGCTTAGGGTCATGATGCCGTTAATGCCCGTAAGCGCTGAGCCGTGGTTGGTGGCTGATGCCGTTTGTTCGTCGTCGCCCAGCGCTGGATGAGGGCCGCAAGCCGTGTGAGTAC
>NZ_BAABRU010000071.1 GCF_039545135.1 Herpetosiphon gulosus
TCGAATACATCGAAATTTTTTATAATCGCCAACGGCTACATTCGAGCTTAGCCTACCAAACGCCCGCGATGATTGAAGCGGCGTGGAGCGGATAAGATAATTATCCATTAAATCGTGACCACATCAAGGTCGCTCGATCGGCCCGCTTCACATAGCCGAGGGTTGCCGCGACGGTTTCGGTCGTGGTGGTCAGCAGGGTTTGCATCGCGTCACTGACGTGCGGTATGATGGACATGGGCACTCCTTGGATTCATGGTGTATTGCAATTCCATGATGCCATAGGAGTGCCTTTGAGTGATACTGGCGATAAGGTTGATGCCTATGGGTTAAACGCAGATTCCCCCCGTTTTCTATAGCGAACATTTGTACGTATTTTCTGCAATCTGTGGTTAGAGCATAAAGTGGATATTATTTGTTAAGTTATAGTGTCTTTTCATATCATTAATTAATAAGTTATATATCATATTTCTCATTGCCTGATCATGAAACAAAAAATTTGATGCTGATGCTGAAATTGTTATTGAATTATACCAAACATCATTATACATAATTCCTCGGCCATTAAAAAATGTATTTAAGCCTTCTTCGACGATAACCTTAGGTAGCATCTTATCATGATTTATTACTACCATTTCTTCTACCAATGGTCTTTCCTTTTCATTTTTATTTGAATATCCATAGATAATCGAATATTTATCTGAAAGGTAGTATGAATCTGTAAAATTAAACTTACAACCTTGACAGAATATTTTATATTCCGTTATACAATTTGATAATATTTTTTTGATATTGTCACCTCTTTCAGATAGACTATATCCTGTCCAAATAAATCCATCTATCCTAGCTCTTTTAACAAAAGGTCTCTTGACATTAATCAAATTTACTGATCGCAGATATTGAATCGCACTCTCAACTACATCTAATGGGAATTTTCGTGATCGAATCCAAAATAATTTCGGATCTAATGTATGCTTCGGTTTTTTCGGTGGAAAGTAAGAAGATTTCATATTATCAAGATCAACAAGAAGTAACTTATCCTGTTGCTTTTGTAGATATATTTTACATGTATTAGTTAGAGTGTTATAAAATGCATTACTTATCTCATCTAAATCAAAATCATTTTTATTCTCATCTAGATATAGAAATCTATAGTAATTATCTATGAATGAAAAAATTATATCACTAGCGAGTATTTCTCCAAATACGGGAAATCCAAATTCCTTTACAAGCCTATTAACCCGATTCAGAACAAATTGCTTTCCCTTTTCACGAGAATTGCCTAAGTTAGATCTATCAAGAATAGTCGCGAATTCAACTTCAATATCAACATTAGACGCTAGTCCATCATTGAAAGGATTACCCCCCACAAAATAAATTGGGGATTTCGTGTCACCATACGGTATTCTACCGATACCATAGATAATTCTATCATCATCAATACTATAAATAACTATGCCAAACATCCATATATTTGATAAATCCTTGATAATCTCGAAATCAGATCTGACAAAATTATTTATAGCATCAAGGTAGTCTTGAAAATACATCTGCTCATCTCTGGTTAGCTTCAATAATTCTTTTTCTTTCTTTAAGGCAATTGCTGCTACAGGAAATTCATTAATTCTTATTTGGTAATCTTTAGCAATCTGTATCCATCTTTGAATATATTCCCCACTAGTATTTACTATATCTGTAGAATCATCAAAGTAAACAGTGAAGGTATTTTGTCCTTCTTTATATTCCGACATTAATGAATGAATATGCTTCCAGTACACCTTATGATTAATTATATCTACACAGATAAGAATAACTGGTAAAGTTGATGAATTTTTACTATAAAGAACAAGACTCTTCTGGACACTATATTGTTTACGGTTTACTGGGATTTTTCTGACTTGGACTTCTACTTTAGCTATTGGCGAATTTGTGTAATCTAAGATTTCAATAAATCCATCAACATTAGGTACTTTATCTCGTTTAGTGATACTAGACTTGATATATCGAAAATCTAGAAGATTTTCAAAAACGCGTATTGCCTCAACTTCGTCATAATCGCTATCAGGGTATGGTGCGGCACCAGACATTATTCCTCCTTTAGACCTCAGCGTTAACAATAGTCGAAACCTATCGAACAATGTTATTCATTCCGGATATATTTGTAGTAAGTGTTGCGCGAGATTCCGACCATCGCACAAATCTCTTGCACCGTATAACTTAGATCGCGCCTGAGGGCTAAGGCAGCCTTCCTCTTTTGCTCATCGACACCTTTCGGCCGTCCACCTTTCCGTCCTCGCGCCCGTGCTGCTATTAAACCCGCATTAGTCCGTTCGCGAATGAGGTCACGTTCGAACTCCGCCAACGAGGCAAAGATATGAAAAACTAACCTGCCGCCAGAACTGGTGGTATCGAGCTGTTCTTGGAGGGAGCGAAAACCAACGTTACGGGCGGCCAGCGCCTGAACAGTTTCTACCAAGTGGGCCAACGATCGTCCCAACCGGTCGAGCTTCCAGACGACCAGTACATCGCCAGCCCGACATGCGTTCAAGGCTTCCATAAGTCCTGGACGGGTCGTTTTTGCCCCACTCGCCATATCCGTATAGAGGTGCTCACAGCCATGACTACGGAGCGCATCGATTTGGAGATCAAGCTGCTGATCCGCCGTGGAAACGCGAGCATATCCAATAAGCATCGAAGCTCCTTCATCCGAATAGATGTGCTAGATATACCACAAAACACACCACACGTCGAGTCATTTGGTATGTAGATTTCCTCGACGGGTTTTGTGGTATATCGGCTACACTCAGCACAACACAAACTCACCGTCATTGACACGTTCATAGACTATAGCAATTAAACCCTCGTTTGTTTGGTATACTTCCACCCCATCTGTGCCGATGCCCTGACCCCTCCATCTGGCACGCCAATCGCCGATCAGCACCAGTGCGGTGCTGATTCACCATGGAGTGGACACCGGTATGCCCCCAGCGTCACCATCGCCAACAAAACGCATCATTGTGCTCGAGGAAGCCGAACGGGCCGAACTCTATGACCGCCCCCATTTCACGGATGACGAACGGCTTGGCTATTTCACACTTCCGCCCATCGATGTCGCGCTCATGGAAACCTTCTCCGATGCCGCCGTCCAAGCCTTTTTTGTCTTAACCCTTGGCTACTTCAAGGCCAAACAACGATTTTTTACGGTCACCATCGAGGAGGTCTCCGATGAGTTGCGATTTATTCGTGACCATTTGACCTTGCCAGCAACCGATGACGAACTGCGAGTTCCGAGTGCACCCACGATCTATGAGCAACGCAAACTCATCCTGTCCGTCACGGGCTATCGACCGTGCCGCGCCGCCGACCGCCACGCCGCATTTCAGGTTGTATGTCAAGCAGCCCGCATTAGTGTCAATCGTCGCCCGATAGTGCTCTGTGATCGTTAGCAATACTGCCCAACCAGATTCTCGGCAATGCTGCTCACCTGGTTCTCGCCATTGACCCGGTTTTCTGACCAGCCCATTGCTGATCAGCCC
>NZ_BAABRU010000072.1 GCF_039545135.1 Herpetosiphon gulosus
CTCCCACGATTTCTTGGGTTGCTCCAGTACGCGATTGGGCAATGGTATGGGCCTCCGCCACCCATCGCGTTGGATCGCTATTGTTCCGCATCAGCCGCTACGGCCAAATGGTGACATACTGATCATGCCCAGCGATCCCTTAAACCTTAGTCCAGCACTCCTTGACAATAAAAATCAGGAAGAACTCTTCATCCGACAGACACACCCTGTTATACAAAAGATCATTTGTAGGGTATTTCAGGCGATGCAAATCAGTTCTACCCCTGATGATGTATGGATGACGTTAATGCTTTCCATTCCATTACTGAAAGAGTATCCAAATCTAGGCTCAGTAATTCTTGAAGGCGAGGGATGGGTCAATAACCAGTTGAAACGATTGAAGTAAAAAAAAGGGGAGAGTGGACTTGGCCAATGCACAGGTTCATGCGGCCTTTTGGTGATCGGTTCATGCGGCCTTGGTGATCGGTTCATGCGGCCTTTTGGTGATCGGTTCATGCGGCCTTGGTGATCATACCGAATACGGCAGCAATTTTTGTGGAGACCGCCCCGTCAACAGAACACGCCGGACCAGCAAATCAAGGTTTGCCCGTCCATACATTTGGCGCTTGACGAGTTTCAACCGATGAATGGTTCCTTCTACTGGTCCTTGACTCCATCGCATGGTCAGCGCGGCCTCAATCGCCGCCGCATCAGCCTCAAAGCTGCGAGCTAGCCGCACAAACGCAGCACATCCGCTCTGGTGTGCTTGCGCGAGCCATGGCGCAAATCCTGTTGGCTCCCGATTCCGAATCATAGCGTAAAACGATTCCAGCAGCGTTATCGCGCTATCGAGCTGGGGATGGCGCGTGCGGAGGTCTTCGGTGAGCGGCCGCAGCCATGCTGCCTGTTTCGTGGGCTGGCGCACCAATTCCCACACCAACTGGGTGAGACTGCCACACGGCCATGCCTGTCCCACATGTCCTCGCCGCGCCGCGCCATCACGACTCCATGCGGGTAGGCCACTGGCTTTCCGAAGCTGGGTGACATAGCGTCGCACCGTGTGTGCAGTTCCCTGATACCCCTGCGCTTGAATCTCCAAACAGAGCTGTGCAGCATTCAGGCATCCCGCATTCCATCGTTCAATCAGGTACGGCTTGAAGCGATCAAGCACACTGCGACGATGCGCGTGATGCTGGGGTGGTGGCCCATCGTGCATGGCGTGATAGCGTGCCACGGTTTGCCGCGTGAGTCCAAGCTCGTGGGCAATGGCTCGATGCGTCCAGCCACGTGCGACCAATTCCTGAATCTGTTCGAACTGCCGTTGGCGACGAGCGTGGATGGCATCGCTCCGATGCCGAACCTGCGCCGGAATGGGTTGGGGCGGTAATGGGTCATCAACTATGAGGTTTCGTTGTGCGTCCGGATGGGGTGCGGCGGTCGGGGTCGTTGGCTGACTCAACACGGCCTCGACCAGCGTGCGATGGGCCACCAACGTTTGAAGCAGCGCTTCTCGTACATTAACCTGTATTGCGTGAGGTGCCCCTGCCGCAGCTCCCTCAGCAAAGGCACTGCTGCGATCACGGCTAATGACGGCAACACTGGGATGGGCGTGGAGCCAGGTGGTCAAGGTACTCGCTTGGCGATCGGGCAACACGGCCAATGGACGATGCGTATCCAGATCCACGATGATGGTTCCATACCGCTGGCCTTTTCGCCATGCCCAGTCATCGACCCCAATATGCATGGGCTTCCCGATCGCGGGGAGGGGCATCTGCCACACGATACGTAACAGACGATCACGGCCTGCGGCAAAGCGGAGGAGCGTCGTGAGCTGTGCACCACCGACACCGCCAGTAGCAAGACCTACGTGTCGTTGCGCGTGGGTACAGCGCAGCATAACGCGTGCCGAGGGCTGGAGGATCGTTGGGATGCGTTCGGTAAAAATCCGTCGATCGCAGGTCGGCAGGTCACAGAAAAATTCCCGAACCCGGAGCGACAATTTAATGGTGTAGGCCGCCCACGGAAGGTCGGTGATGGTACGGACATACCGACTATGGATGCGAACAGCGGGCGTGGAACAGACCGGGCATGGCAGCGTGCGTGGCGTGGTGTGTGCGCGAAGGGTGATCTGCTGGTGGGTCGCATCCACCGTCCAGTCATCGACCTGCATGACAGTCGCATCAGGAAGCAGCAACGGTGCAAGATCCATAGAACCTCCATCGAAGGTGTGTCCTATGAATCATACCAACATATGCATGATCACCAAAAGACCGCATGAGCCCATGTTGCATTGGCCAAGTCCAGGGAGAGGACTGATTTGTCGATGCGAGAGTATCCCAAGGGCTAACTTACGACCCAAGTCGGCCCTTGATAAAGGAATAATCATAGCTAACTAGGGTAATGTAATTTTGCGAATTGGGCCTGGTTCCGCGTGGCGAGGCCCCGTCATGATCCAATCCACAAAGTAATAGCTGCGGCTATCCGCACTCCATCCATGACGACACCCATCGGTATAGATCGTCGATGCCAGATCGATGATGATGGTTCCGCGCTCTCCGGTCACCGGATCACGTTCCCAAATCTGTGCGCCATTGGCAACGTACCGCCCATCGGGCGAAGGATACCATTGCGGGACTTCCCCATTATAAGTACTGGGAGGGAGTGGATGCTGCACGGTTGTGGTATCCGTCACGATGCCATTGGGGATGTCATACAACCACCGCTGATCAACCCAAAGCACATCATCGGGATACCAGCGCAATTCAGGCTGTTCTGTCGCATCGCGATCAAGCGGAAGGGTGATCGCCCGTGTCGTGGTGAGATCGAAGACTTGGGCCTGATAGCGCCCTTGATATCGTGAACATGCTGGTCGGACTACTGCTCATTGCTCCCGGCGCAATATCCGCAATACGGCTTGTTCCGGTCATTGGTCCATTACTCTGCCACAATTCTGCCCCGGTTGCACCATCGCTCGCACTAAAGAAAATGGTTGACTCGAACCGAGTGAGTTGTTGCGGGAAATTGCTGAGCGATCCCGGCGCGATATCCGCGACCAGTATTGTCCCAGTCGTCGTTCCGTCGCTTCGCCACAACTCTGTCCCTGTCTGTCCATCCGTAGCCCGGAAGAATAGCATCGATCCGACTACCGTCAACGCATCGGGCGGAACGTGTCAATATTTTTGAGACGGGTGACGATCAGGAATTCCGTTTCAGCCGCGCCGGGTCGTCTACCTGCGCAGCCACGCCGAGCGGCGGGTTGATCCACGCCGCCGTTGGCACGGGTGGCG
>NZ_BAABRU010000073.1 GCF_039545135.1 Herpetosiphon gulosus
CGCGATATCACTGCAAAATGGGTCACGCTGCCAAACTGGGCACGGATTCGCAACCAATTGGCCATTCGCTTTGACGGACGCTTTCCGGGGTAATGGGGCGAAATACACAATCTACTTGACAGTCCCGATTGGTACGCTCGAATAGTCGCCCGATCATTGTCCCCACAGGCGTGGGGGTGAACCGCGCCGTTGCTCAACCCATTCCATATCCTTCGGATTGTCCCCACAGGCGTGGGGGTGAACCGCCTCATATAAGCGTTCATAGCGTATCTGCGTGATTGTCCCCACAGGCGTGGGGGTGAACCGCTGCAACAGTAAGCCCGCTCTGTTCATGCGGTATTGTCCCCACAGGCGTGGGGGTGAACCGTAGCCTTCCAAGCGGCGAAGCAAGCATTTGACATTGTCCCCACAGGCGTGGGGGTGAACCGTAATCGCTATTCGCGGCTAGACCTATCGTCGAATTGTCCCCACAGGCGTGGGGGTGAACCGGCTGCGGGTTGGGTTGGCTGCGCAGCTGGTGCATTGTCCCCACAGGCGTGGGGGTGAACCGAGCCAACTCTATGTTGCGCTCGATGAGGTGATATTGTCCCCACAGGCGTGGGGGTGAACCGTACGCAACGGCTATGTTTGAATGGGCGAAGCGAATTGTCCCCACAGGCGTGGGGGTGAACCGCTCGCGAGTCCTTAATTTTGGCCGAAGAGCAAATTGTCCCCACAGGCGTGGGGGTGAACCGTCGGGCAAGCAACGGCTGATCACGGCAACGCTATTGTCCCCACAGGCGTGGGGGTGAACCGAAATCCGCGCATGGGCGCGGAGCCATCGGCCAATTGTCCCCACAGGCGTGGGGGTGAACCGCATCACAAAGCAGTCAAACGGTTGGTACAGCGATTGTCCCCACAGGCGTGGGGGTGAACCGCTGGCCACGGCGCTGGCACGCAACGCCGCACGATTGTCCCCACAGGCGTGGGGGTGAACCGCCCACTTGATCTTGATGCAACAAGTGATTACGATTGTCCCCACAGGCGTGGGGGTGAACCGCGAGTCCACCCGATCCGATTGGGTTAGGATAAATTGTCCCCCATGCGCATCAAGCTTAAATGGAAAGGACGCTCTTCTGGCATCATGACATTGCACCACACCATGAATCCGAGGAGCATCCGATGGACATCATACCGCAGATCCGCGCTGCCATGCACACCCTGTTGAGCACCACGACCGAGGCAATTGCTGCCGCTCAGCAGTATGTCAAACGCCCTGACCGTGCCAAGTTTACCCCAAGCACGCTCGTTCAAACCCTCGTCTATGGCTGGCTCGCCCAACCGACGGCCACCGTTGAGCAGCTCGCCCAGATGGCCTGCCGCATCGGGGTCGATGTCTCACCCCAAGCGATTGATCAACGTTTTACGCTGGCCACTGCTGACCTGCTCCGCCAGCTCGTCCTTGCCAGCATCCAGCCCGTCATCGCCGCCAATCCCGTGGCCCTGCCCATCCTTCAGCGCTTCGCCAGCGTGCGCGTCCATGACAGCACATCCATTGGCTTGCCCGATGCCCTGACCAGCACGTGGCGCGGCTGTGGGAATGCAACGACGGGTGGTGGATCAACCCTTAAATGTGGCGTGCAGCTCGATGTGCTCACGGGCACGATCACCGCGCTAGTACCAACTATTACTGGTTGGAATTGACGGCTTTTGAATGCAGCTCGATGTGCTCACGGGCACGATCACCGCGCTCGATCTGGTCAACGGACGGGCGGCAGATCGGGCGCTCCCGCTTCAGCAGCAGGATCTGCCGCCGGGGAGTTTACTGCTCGCCGATCGCGGGTTTTACCATCTGGAGCGCTTGCGCAAGCACGATCAGCACGGGGTCTTTTGGATCACCCGCCTGCCGAGCAACGCCGTCGTTGCCTATCCGGGGCACGCCGCGCAGCCGTTGACCACGTTTGTCCGCGAGCTTGGTCCGGTGACCACGTGGGATTGCGCGATCGTCGTTGGCAAGGAGCGGTACGTCCATGGTCGCCTCGTGGTTACCCGCGTCGCGCAGACGGTTGCCGATCAGCGCCGTGCCCGGATTCGCCAGCATGCCCAGCACCAGCATCGCATGCCATCGGCGGCGGCCTTGGCGCTGGCTGATTGGAATGTGGTGATCACGAATGCGCCGCGCACGCTGATCAGCCCGACCGAGGTCTGGGCGTTCGTGCGGGTGCGCTGGCAGATTGAACTGCTGTTTAAGCTCTGGAAAAGCCACGCGCGGATCGATGATTGGCGCACCGCCAATCCAGCCCGGATACTCTGTGAAATCTATGCCAAATTGATCGGGCTGGTGTTCCACCAATGGATACTCGCGGCCAGCAGTTGGCATGATCCGGAGCGGAGTTTGTTCAAGGCCGCACCGATTGTCGCGGGGATGGCGGGCGAACTGGCGAGCACGCAGGCTGATCCGCCGCAGTTTTTGCGGGTGCTGACACGGCTCGCGGCCTTGATTCAGCGCTGGGCGACGACGAACAAACGTCATCAGCCACCGACCACGGCCCAGCGCTTACGGGCAGTTACGGCATCATGAACAATAAGCTTGATGCGCATGGGGTGAACCGTCGCTTCCTGCATATGTTCTGATGTGGTCATAATTTAATGGACAATCGTTCGTATCCGCTCCACGCCGCTTCAATCGTTGCGGGCGTTTGGTAGCCTAAACCCGAATGCAGCCGTTGGCGATTGTAAAAGATTTCGATGTATTCG
>NZ_BAABRU010000074.1 GCF_039545135.1 Herpetosiphon gulosus
TGTCAATCGTCGCCCGATAGTGCTCTGTGATCGTTAGCAATACTGCCCAACCAGATTCTCGGCAATGCTGCTCACCTGGTTCTCGCCATTGACCCGGTTTTCTGACCAGCCCATTGCTGATCAGCCCTCGTTCGCGGCCTCGTTCTGGTCGGCGCTTGGCAATGGCTCACCACTGCCCCGTCGACCCGCCGCCCGGTAGCTCCGGCCCGTCATCACGACCGTTTCCGCGTGGTGCGCCAAGCGATCTAACCCCGCACTCGCGAGCAGCGGGTTCCCAAACAGCTCTGGCCACTCCGTCGGTGCGCGGTTGCTCGTCAGCACAATGCTGCCCTGTTCATACCGTTCGCAGATCACGTCATACAGATCCTCCGCTCCTTGGGCACTCAGCGCGCGGAGGCCAAAGTCGTCCAGAATCAGCACGGCTGGCCGCAGATAACTCTCCAGCCGCCGTTCTTGACTCCCATCAGCCCGTCCGCTGTGCAGGTGCTGCACCAGTTTGTGGGTGTTCACATACACCACCGGGTAGCCTTGCCGACACGCTTCATGCCCCAACGCTTGGGCCAGATGCGACTTGCCGACCCCGGCTGGCCCACAGATCAGCACATTGCGCTTCTGACGGATATACTCGCCACTGGCCAGTGCGAGAATCTGCTGCCGATTGATCCCTGGATTGAAGCTGAAATCAAAGCCCTCCAGCGTTTTACTCGTCTGCACGTTGGCGCGACGCAGCCGCTGTACGAGTTGCTTCTGCGCCCGCCGTTCCACCTCATCCTCCACCAGTCGCGCCAAAAACTCCTCATACGACCACTTGCCATCCACCGCTTGGCGCGTCCGAGCGACTAAGGTTTCCAGCATGCCCGACAGCCGCAGTTGCTTGAGCGGGCCACTCAACTGATGGGTTAGTTCCATACCACACCGCCAAACAGGTGGCCCAGCAGATCGTGGGCATCCCGCACGTAGGTCTGGGCGGGCGGTGCGGGTGGTTCCGGTGCTGGCTCGTGATCCAGCCCTTGTGCCAAAATGGCCTTGATCGCTTGGTGGGAGATCGCGTCATAGCAGAGGGCGCGGACGCACGCCGCCTCGAGTCGTGCCGCCCCCACCCGTTCGGCCAGCTGGAGAATACGCCCGACGGTGCGCAGCCGATCCACCACCGTGTCATCCAGCAAAGTGCGCACGACCTGCTCGGTGGCAGGCCCGATCACCGTGGCACGATCCAGCGCCATCTCCCTCCCTAACAGCAGCCCCGGTCGGTGTGTCGGGGGCAGGTGATCCGGATGCGTGAGCCGCTCCCCCGCTGTGGTTGCCCGCTGGTGGGTGGCAACGAGCTGCCAGTCGGTCGTGTAGATCCGCACGTCGGCAGCACCGCCCCGCACATGGACCGTTTGGCCAACGAAGCGAAAGGGCACCGAGTAGAATGCTTGGTTGAACACGACGTAGCAGTCGCGAGCCACCGTGGCCGCCTTCCAGAGCGCGAGGTCGTAGGGGCTGGCGGGCAGCGCTTGGAGTGCCGCCTGTTCGGTGGCGCGGAACTGGAGGATCGGGACGTGTTTGGTCGTGCCGTGGATACGCTGGCCTGCGGTCGTCTGACACCACGCCAGCACGTCGTGGTTGGCTTGGGTGAGCGTGGTCGGCATCCGGCCTCCGAGAAAGTTCCGCTTGACAAAGTGGACACCACTCTCGACTTTCCCCTTGTGTTCAGGAGTGCGTGGCCGACATGGTGCAACCAGAAAGCCGTAATGTTCGGCGCACTCGCGGTAGGCATGTTGGATGTGCGGATCGTCCACGTCGGCATGGGTAACACCGGCCTTGAGGTTGTCGAGCACCACGCGATGGGGAACCCCACCAAAAAACTCGAAGCCGTGGCGGTGGAGCAAGAGCCAGGTCTCAACGGACTGATTCCAGACAAATTCGACATACATAAAGCGGCTCCACGCCAGCACCATGACGAATGCCCAGGCCTTCCGAAGCACCCCCGTCACCGGATCGATCATCCGTCCAGCGTACCCAAAATCGACCTGCGCCTCCTGTCCAGGCGGGGTCTCGACACGGACAGTCACATCGGGCTGGGCAGGCGTGAGCTGCGCGAGAAAGCGATAGACGGCGGAGAGGGAGCCAGTAAAGCCACGCTCGCGGAGGCGTTCACGGATGGCGACTCCTTCGACCCCAGCGGCATGCAGTTCCAAGGCCAGCGCCCGGAATGGCTCGAGGCTGGAGACGGTTTGGGGTGGCGCGGGAGTCATGAGCGTGTCGTGCGCCAAGGCGGCGAGGTGCTCAATGGATGGCAGATCGCCCGTCAGCAGCCCATGCTGGGATGCCCACGCACGGTAGCGGCGGATCGTCCGTCGGTTAAGGCCCGTGGTGCGCTGAATCGCGCTGTCATTGGTGGAGGCGCGGAGTTCGCGCACTAGGTCTCGCAATTCCATATAGTCAATCCTCGTGCCCGCCATAGAACCTCCCGCGCTACAGAGTGTTGCGCAACAGGATAGCGGACATGGGGGTGCAATGCACGTCAGATGAGCAGTATTGCCGACGATCGGCCACATTGGGCACGATTGCCGACGATTATTGAGCGCGATTGCTAACGATTTTTGTGTAGTATAGGGCGGAAAGTGACA
>NZ_BAABRU010000075.1 GCF_039545135.1 Herpetosiphon gulosus
TGATCGCGAAGAAATGTTCCATGATCTCGATCCCTTCTATTATGATTTGCGGGGCTGGGATTATGGGGAGGCAGCACTGGCCGGATTCGTGTATGGGGATGGTGGGCAATGGGCGGTTGATATTGGCCTGGTTGATCACAGTTCGCTCGCAAGCTTTGCCTATATTGCTGGCTGGTTTGCGAGTGGAATTTTTTCCATTGGCGATATTCGGGATACACTGGTTGCGATTATTGAGGGCAATCTGGGTGATGCCTTGGTCAATGCGCTGGGGATTCTACCGCTTGTCGGCAATGTGGCGAAATCGTCAACCATTGTGACCAAGTATAGCTCATGGATTCCGACCGCGAAAGCTCCCTTCACCCGCTGGATTATCGGGAAATTTAAAGATTGTCCCGATGCTGCATGTCAACAATTTATCCGTTTCTGTATGGGGCTTTTTGGGATTACTGAGGATGTTGCGCTCCTCGTTGGGAAAACCGAGCTGGATGAATTGGCGATGTCTGGTAATAACATGCAAACAATTGCCAAGCTCTTGTTTGACAATCCCCATAAGTTTGAGTTAGTCCAAGGGAGTCCGGTATCGCTGAGTACGATTGATGCACGAATTACCAGGGCCAATGGCTGGAATCCAGGGTTGCAAGGGAGAGTCCTGTCGCATGCCCGAGGAACCGAGACGGCCAAATTGTATTTGGAAGGGCGTGGGTATCAGATTCTCTATGCGGATAGCAATATGCCGATTGCGCAGTTAAACGGGTTACCCCCCATGTATACCGTCCAAGGACCTGATATCATTGCGGTGAATCCCGCAACGGGGAAGGTTGTTGTGGTTGAGGCAAAAGGATATAGTAGTAAGCTGAGGCTTGGGCGTGGGAACTTACTCAAGCGCTTAGCCCTCAATAATGGTGCGCCAACGGCCCAGAATTCCCGTGTATGGTTAAGGAACCAACATAACCGCTACACGGACGCAATGGTGAACGCACGTGATCCAAAAGTTCGTCAGGCCTATCAACTATTGAGTGGTGTTATCCACCAGAATCATACCTATGAAACGATTGTTGTTGCATCAGGAGCGAACCCAAAACTAGGTTCAAGAATGGATCTCGTTTTAGAACAATTGAATGCGTATACTACAGCAGTGGAAGTTATTAAAATTCCATGGCGATAAGCGTTTAGAATGATGGTGAGCCGTGGTACAGAAGTATGGAATGCATGGTGCGAGCACTATTATGCTTCTGTACCACTGGACAACAGAAGTAGATCGGCAGTCAAGCCACCATTAAAGTGAAAGAGAAAGGATACATATTCAATGATTCAGCCAAAAGCGAAGGCATTGCAAAAACGGCTGCACGAGCGGCTTAGCCGCATCGAAATAAAAAAAAACCATGGCTATGCATTAAGTTGGGAAGATTGGGAAGAGCTTGGGCGCTGTTATTATTACCTGCGTGATGAACGGGCGACCGAGTATCTTCGGCGGGCAGCCCTCTTAGTAGTCGAGCAACGGGTAGGCACGATTGATCCACGTTCGTCTTCGTCGTTATTTGAACATGCTGGAGACTGGTTTTATGCGGCAAATTTGTATCGACTGATTGGCGATGAAGCGTCAATGCGTGCATGTATTGCGAAAGTACGGGCACTTGAAGGATACCCAGTTTGGATGGAGTGGCCCGTCAATGTCGAATTCTATTGGGATCTGTTGGCCTTATCCGCCCTGATGGAAGGCGATGCACCGCAAGCGTTGATCTATGATGCCAAGATTGCGGCGTTGCCCCAGCGTGAAAATCCGGATCGCCCATGGTCGGGACGGTTAGCCGAGGCGATCGTGCAGACGGATGTGAGCGCGATTCGGGCGATTGGCGATGAACTCCATGGCCTGTTGACCCGGTATCATGGCAAGCCGTGGGATACCAGCTATTTGAATCTGTGGGATTGGTATGAATTTACTGATCGGGTTGCTGCTGAGGTGGAGCGTGCTGCTGTGCCAACGGAATAAACGAGTATATGGGCCAGGTACTGCGGTTTTGGCGTAATGCGGGCGGCTTGGAGGGCGATCTGGAATAAGGTGGCTCGCTCATCAGCATGAGTATAGCGATACTGCTGCGCCGCCAAAATGGCCTTGCGCTGCTCGTTAATGGTGCGGGGATTGGGGATGCGAAGGTCGGCAGCCTCCATGGGCGAGCCAAGATCCGCAAGGATATACTGAAGGTCATCCTGCATCGTTGGCAGAGCGAGGGGGAAAAAGCGCTGCTTCGCTTTGAAATAGCCCAATTGGAGAATAAACCAAGCATGCAGGAGATCATCCGATGACCGAGGAAAGCGTTCCGCTTCGGCCTGATGTGGTCATAATTTAATGGACAATCGTTCGTATCCGCTCCACGCCGCTTCAATCGTTGCGGGCGTTTGGTAGCCTAAACCCGAATGCAGCCGTTGGCGATTGTAAAAGATTTCGATGTATTCG
>NZ_BAABRU010000076.1 GCF_039545135.1 Herpetosiphon gulosus
GGGTTGGTCGGCGGTCGTTGGTGCGGGTTTGTGTTTTGCTCGTGGCATGGTATCCCCTTACAAGCCTATTCTGGAAATGCTCGTCTTTGGGTTGGGAACCAAATACACACGCTATTGTACAGTCTCTTCCCCGCATCATGGGTATAGGCGGTCGTCGCCTGTGGCTCCACAGCGTGCACCATACGATCGGTGGCATCGTAGGTCAGGGTCGTCGTGCCGCGTGCATCGGTAAGGCTGGTGCGATTCCCGACCGCATCCAGCGTGCTGCCAAAGCTGGCGAGGGTCGTGCCGTTCTGGGTATAGGTCGTCGTGAGTATGCGTCCCGCCGTATCATAGGTGGGGGTCACCCCCAGTCCTGTACTGCTGGTTGCGGTTGCCAACTGCCCCCGTGCGCCATAGGCATAGGTGGTGGTTGCGCCACCCCACGGTTGCAGACTCGCGACCCGTCCGGCGGCATCGGGAGTCGCTGTCACGCTGCCCGTGCCCCAATAGTCGGTGCTGGTACGGAACGAGGCAGCATCATAGGTATAGCCCACCGTGCGCCCATCGCGCGTCCGTTCACGCAGCCGATTCAGCCCATCATAGCGATAGGTGGTCGTTCCCAGCCCATCCTGCATGGACGTAACATTGCCATTCGCATCATGGGTATAGCTGACATCCGCCGTCCCACTGGGATAGTCGATGCCCGTCAGGAAGCCATCAACGCTATAGGCATAGCTGGTCGTGCGATTGGCCATGTCGATCTGAGCCGCCAGCCGCCCATCCGCATGATACTGCCAGCGCTGGGTGCGGCCCGCCTCATGTTCCATGATGCGGCGACCGAGCGCGTCATACTCCCACGCAAGCGTATTCCCGCGTGGGTCGGTAATCCCCGTCTGGTTGCCCTGCTGGTCGTAGGTCATCGTCCAGGTTTCGGTCAGGGCATTGGTCGTCGCCGTTATCCAGCCCAGCGCATTGGTTTGATAGCGGGTCGTATGCCCATTCGGGTCAACCACGGCATGCAGATCCCAACTATTACTCGCACCTGGCTCGGTATAGCGATAGCGGGTCGTCAGGGCCATACCGTCGGGATCGACCACCGTGGTCAACACGCGTCCGGCAGCATCGTAGCTGGTGGTCGTGGTGATCGCGGTACTGGGGTCGTGTGCTCCCACCACGCGCGCGATGGGTCGTCCAAGCGCATCATAGGTATAGCGCGTCTGTTCTCCCGTTGGCAATTCCGTCCATGCAAGGTGATCCCGATCCGTGTAGTGGAACGTCGTCACCTGCTGACGCGGATCACGTACACTGACCACCCGCCCCCAGCCATCATAGGTGGTGGTGGTGCTGGCTGCCACGGCAGGATAGCCGGCAACGGCAGTGGTGTTGACCGTCACCGTTGCTGGTTGGCGCAACGCGGTATAGGTATAGGTGGTGGTGCTGCCCCGCGCATCGGTTTCACGCTGGACGTGCCCATCAGTGGTATAGTCCCGTTGCATCCGTTGACCACTCGGGGATTCCACGGCGGCTAACCAGCCTTCGGGCGTATAGGTCAAGACCGTCGTGTGCTGCATCGCGTCGGTCACCGCAACCAGATCCCCCACCCCATCATAGGTATAGGTCGTGGTCTCGCCCAGCGCATTCGTCACGCTAATGGGCACACTGGCGACTGGATTCAGCGCTGCATAGCC
The DNA here is from genome assembly GCF_039545135.1 of Herpetosiphon gulosus. Classification (NCBI taxonomy): domain Bacteria; kingdom Bacillati; phylum Chloroflexota; class Chloroflexia; order Herpetosiphonales; family Herpetosiphonaceae; genus Herpetosiphon; species Herpetosiphon gulosus. The sequence goes on from NZ_BAABRU010000076.1 coordinate 1,671, forward strand.
ATAGGTCGTCACCGCTGGCGGACGATTCGCCCCTTGGGCGGTGCTTTCGCGCACCACGCGGCCATGCAGGTCATAGGTGATGGTCGTTAAGATTGCTCGTCCGTTGACATCAAGAACCTCAGCGACCGGTTGGTTATCGGCATTGTAAACCCAGGTCGTCACCATGCCCCGTTCGTCGCGTTCCTGCACCCGATTGCCCACCGCATCATACCAATACTGGCGGGTATGGCCCGTCGGGTGGGTTACGGTCGCAATCCGTCCGGCGGCATCATGGGTATAGGTGGTCGTTTCGCCCAGCGCATTGGTGATGGCAGCCATAAAGCCCTGAGGCGTATAGGCATAGGTTGTCGTCGCGGCGGTTGGCCCCGTCCCAAGCGTGTCGCTAGCGAGTCGGCCATCCGGTTGATACGTCCACGTCTTCACCGCCTGATCGGTCGCCGTTTCCGTCATCGGCTGCCCAGCTGCGGTATAGGTGGTCACGCGGACCACCCCCGACGGCAAGGTGACCTGGCGCGTGCGGGTTGCGGCGGTATAGACGGTCGTGGTCGTCAAGCCGTGTTGGGTGAAGACCTCCTGCCACGTCACGAGACTCCAGGGATGAGACTGTACAATAGCGTGTGTATTTGGTTCCCAACCCAAAGACGAGCATTTCCAGAATAGGCTTGTAAGGGGATACCATGCCACGAGCAAAACACAAACCCGCACCAACGACCGCCGACCAAC
>NZ_BAABRU010000077.1 GCF_039545135.1 Herpetosiphon gulosus
CTCTCGCGCAGAGAGTCTGTCGCCCATTGGTCTCATGATCGTTCCACTCTTGGCACGATTCCTCCTACTCGTTGGTCATTGATCAACGAATAGGAGGCCACCCATGACCACACTCCGCCACCGGATGATCGAGACCATGCAGCTCCGGGGTTTGTCTGCCAATACCCAACGGGCCTATCTCCAAGCCATTCAATGCCTCGCCGAGTACTACCATCGTCCCCCAGATCAGCTCTCCGACAACGATATTCGCCACTATTTCCTGTATCTGCACACGGAGCGGCGGGTTGCACGTAGCACGAGTACCATTGCCCTGTGTGCGCTGAAGTTTTTGGTCGAATATGTCCTCCATCGGTCATGGCCGACCCTCGATCTGGTTCGAGCACCCAAAGCCCACACCCTCCCGACGGTGTTGAGCCGCGACGAGGTTCAAACCCTCCTGGCCCTCGTGCGGCTGCCACATCACCGTGCATGTCTCACCACGATCTATGCCTGTGGGTTACGTTGTATGGAAGGTATCAGCCTGCGGGTTACACAGATTGATGCTGCGAGAATGGTGCTCCATGTCCAAGCTGGCAAAGGCACCAAAGATCGGCTTGTCCCTCTCCCTGCTCCCCTCTTGACGCTGCTCCGCACCCACTGGCAAACCCATCGTCATGCCATCTGGCTGTTTCCAGCCCGGCATCGTGGTCACGCACCCACGACGGCACACCAGCCACTTGCCAGTGAAAGCTTGCGTGCGGTGTGGCGGGCAACCGTGCGGCAGAGTGGCATTCAGAAACATGTGACCATCCATACGCTCCGTCACTCGTGGGCCACGCATCTGTTGGAGGCGGGGGTCAATCTCCGCGTCATCCAAGCGTGGCTCGGCCACCAATCGCCGCAAACGACGGCGCTGTATACCCATCTTTCGCCACGCACGCTCACTGATGCCGCCAAGATCTGTGACGATCTGTGTAGAGGCCTGCCATGATCACGCTTAACATGGTCTTTCAACGATCGGGAGCAACCTATCGTGCTGCCCACGTGATCACGCCCCAGCAGCACCATGTCATGCGGGCGATTGAGCGCTGTCGCACAGCGGAGTTGGGAGGTCAGGTCTTCACCTGTCCGGCCTGCCAGACCACGCGCTATAGCTACCATTCCTGCCGGAATCGTCATTGCCCAACGTGTCAGCACGAGGCGGGGCAGACGTGGTTCACCAAGCAACAGGACTGTCTTCTCCCTGTACCCTATTTCCTGATCACCTTTACGATCCCAGCGGAACTCCGGGATAGTGCTCGCGCTCACCAGCGCGAGGTTTACACTGCGATGTTTCGGGCATCTGCCGCCGCCCTCCAGCAGCTGGCCGCTGATCCGCGGTTCTTGGGTGGGCAGCTCGGCATGCTTGGTGTGCTCCATACGTGGACGCGTGACCTCCGCTACCACCCGCACATCCATTATCTGGTGCCGGCAGTGGCGCTGACTCCGGATGAACGCGTTGTTCAACCGCCAAACGCCGATTTTTTGCTCCCCGTCCGTCCATTGGCGATCCTGTATCGGGCGAAGCTCCACGCATCATTCCGCCAATACCGCTTCGCCGCGACCATCCCCGCTGCGACGTGGCAGCAGCCCTGGGTCGTGGATTGTCGTCCCGTTGGCACCGGGGAAACCGCGTTGAAGTATCTTGCGCCCTATGTCTTTCGGGTGGCATTGAGCAACAATCGAATTTTGGCTGCCGACGATACCCACGTGATGTTTCGCTATCGCCACAGTGCAAGCGGCGCGTATCGGACATGCGCACTGCCGACGCTCGTGTTTATTCAGCGCTTTCTGGCGCATATCCTGCCAGCAGGGTTTGTTAAAGTGCGCTATTACGGTCTGTTCAGTCCGGGTCGCCGTGCTATGCTAGCCCACATGCGTGCGCAACTCGCCGTGGGTCAAGACGAGATTCCACCGAAAGATCCAACCGTCTTCTCCTCGTGGGCGCATGATCTGGCACGATGTCCGCAGTGTGGAACCCAGATGCAGCGACAGATCCTCGTAGCGTGGCACGGGCGAGCACCCCCGATGCTGAAGGCCTAACGTGCGGCGGGAGCAGGCCAATTCCGGCATGACCATCAATGCTGGGCTGCTTGGTGTGCCATCCGCCACGGCTGATGATGCCTGCCTGCTTACTCTCAGAGTGCAGATTCATCCTGATGACGATACGATGCCAGCATCGTCGGCATCCTACGGAATATCCTCACATCAGGACGCATCCCGACCCGTGCTGTTGGACGCTATTGCTGATAGTTCCCCGACGAGAAGTCCCCACTGAATCCCCAAATGCAGTGCTGTCGCGCTTCCTTCAAGGTGGCTTATGGGGCGGCTGCGCACCCCATAAGCCTTAATTTATT
>NZ_BAABRU010000078.1 GCF_039545135.1 Herpetosiphon gulosus
GGTTGGTCGGCGGTCGTTGGTGCGGGTTTGTGTTTTGCTCGTGGCATGGTATCCCCTTACAAGCCTATTCTGGAAATGCTCGTCTTTGGGTTGGGAACCAAATACACACGCTATTGTACAGTCTCCGGCCATTCCCCCTTGCTACCCCCTTCCACTCTCGATCAGTGGCGGGGGCTTTTTATTTTAACGGGTTATTGCGATTCTAAAGACTTATCAACTCATTGGATATAGAGGACACGTACCTCACTATGACACATCATCAGTTGTACAACCATGAAACCACCACTTGATATCGCGCATCACCCATGGTATTCATCAGCCCCAGTAAATCAAGGTGAGCCATAGAACTCCTAAAGACGGTATTCCGATGAAGGAATGCATCTTGCACTTGCGTACTGTCGCACCACCTTACAGAGTGCCACGCCAACAACTGCTGACCTCCTGAAGCAGTTTGCTATCGTCTAATGCGCTTGTCTGCTTGGGCAAGCGCAGATTTCCCCCTTGTTCTCTCCATCGTTGCTTGGGGCATAGGAACAACATCGATGCGATCGATGTTGTCCAGAGGATTCTTCTCATGTATTTTCATACCCAGCACTTAATCAATGAGATTGCGGTTGATCAGCCTGATCCTGCGGCAGCGAATGCCCTGCAAGAAGGCTTAGGCGGTCAATTTGGCGAGATGCGCACGATGATGCAATATCTCTTCCAAAGCATGAATTTTCGGGGGAAGGCCAAACCTTATCACGATCTCATTCACGCCGTTGCGGTTGAAGAGATCAGCCACGTTGAATTAATTGGCACGACGATTAGTCGGTTACTGGATGGAGCCACCGAAAGTCTGCCCAGCATGGGCGCGGGTAACGGTGGTACTCCCTTGAAAAATGCGCTTTCTGAAGGGAATATTCACCATTTTCTTGTGGGAGCGCAAGGGGCCATGCCCGTTGATGCAGCTGGCAATCCATGGCTTGGTTCGTATGTCTATAATAGTGGCAACTTAACCCTCGATTTGCTCTATAACTTGATGCTCGAATCAACCGGGCGCTTACAAAAATGCCGGATCTATGAAATGACCGACAATGCGACTGCTCGATCGATCATTGCCTATTTGATTGTGCGCGACCATGCCCATGAGTTGGTATTTGCCAAAGCGTTGGAATCATTAGGGGTCAACTGGGGCAAAATCTTACCAATCCCGAAGTTTGATGCGACCCAGTTTCCCGAAGTGCGCACCCTGATGGAGACAGGGCTGCATTTACAGCAACATCACTGGCGTTTGGATGGCTCAGAATTGTCCACCATCTTCAACGGATCGTCGCCCGCCAACGACGGGGCAACGGTGATGACCACCGATACACCGCCAGCAGGTGCGCCAATGCAGCCTGCGCCAGAACGGCCTGAAGAGTTTGCGCCAGGATTGCCACCAGAACTCAACGCGTTGGTTGATCAAATCGCGGCCATGGGCGACGGTCGCTAACGAATTCAGCCGTATCAAGAAAAGCCCCACATCCATACCATTGGATGTGGGGCTTTGGTCACAGGTCGCAAAACCGAGGAGGAAGACTGGTACGCGTTATTCGCCAACCGCCTTACGATTAATCGTCTTTTCGGCAATCTGGGTCAAACTTTGGTCGGTTGCCCCTTCTTGGTCGAGAATCTTCTGCAACCGTTCGGCAATGCTCGTCATGCCCAACTGCTTCGCCCATGTGCGCACACAGCCATAGCCAGCGATTTCATAATGCTCAACCCGTTGGGCAGCAGCGATTAACCCCGCATCCATCACCTCGGCCTCAGCCTTTTCCTTCATAAAGTCTTGGCCTTCACGCAGAATGCCTTCCATGGCCTTACAGCGATGTGTGGCAGGCTTGCGACCAAGGTCTGCAAAGATGTCATCAAGGGTGGCGCGTTGAACCTTCGTTTCTTCAAGATGCTTTTCAAAGGCGGCACGCAAGACGGGAGCCGTTGCTTTTTTTTCCATGAGCGGTAAGGCATCAAGAATCTGGTTCTCAGCATCATACAAATCACTGAGATGTTCATACAACAGATCATCCAACGTTTTTAAGGTGGTCATCATCGTCCTCCATTCACAAGAATATCCTCTTGCAAACGAAGCAAGCAACAATCATACCATCCCTCTGTGCTAACATAGGTGAGACAGATCTGGGATTATGATCTTAAGTCGAGGGCCGCAAGGAGTTCTCATGGCCAGCAAAAAACCAACGCCCGACCAATCAACCCATGACCCCGAAGTTCGGCCC
>NZ_BAABRU010000079.1 GCF_039545135.1 Herpetosiphon gulosus
TAAACTGGTCAACGCGGTCATCACTGGTTCTCCTGGGTCTGATTGGTTGGATAGCACCCCAAGCATACCCGATCAGGGAACCAGTGATGATTTTAGCGTTCAAACGAGAAATGGTGACATACTGATGTTGCTGGCGGTGCAGGGACGGCAGCGGGTCGTGCGGCAACTCACGGCGGAAGAAGTCGAGGCGTATCAGCAACACAGGTTTAAAATTCCCAAGGAGCTGGGCGCTGATCACTGTTTGCCCGATCACGCCGTGATTGCGGTGGGTGAGCGAGATGGTCACGTGGCGTTGCTGCGGGCGGAACTGGCGACGGAAACCGTCTTGGAACACCCCTACCTCGTGCTGTGTGGCCCACCGGGCAGCGGCAAATCGACCTTCGCCAAGCATCTGGTGTGGGCCTTGGCCCAGCGCGGTCTGGATCAGATTAATCACCATACGGGCTTGCTGGGCTGGGATGACAAACGGCGCGTGTTGCCCGTGTTTATGTCCTTGCGCACGGTAGCAGGCGCATTGGTTGGGAAGGATCTCGGGTTGCACAACACACCCCATATTGGGCTGTTGCTCGATGCGGTGTGTGCCCATCTGCAAACGACCTATGGGCTTGAGCAGCCGCGTGAGCTTTTAAGTGCTGGACTGGATCGCTCGCGCACGGTCTTGTTGGTGTTTGATGGCTTGGATGAAGTGCCACTGGAAGCCACTGACCACAGCCTTGATCGCCGCTCACTGTTGACCTTTGTGCGCGTGTTTGCCAATGCCTATCCTGCCCGTATCCTGATTACCTGCCGCTCCCGCGCATGGACAGAAGACTATCGCCAGATCACGCAGTGGCCATTGGTTGAGTTGGCTCCGTTGAGCGGTGACCAAATGACCCAGTTTATCAGCACATGGTTTCCGTTGTTGCATGCGAAAGGCCTGATTGAGCAAGAGGCGATTGAGCGCTATGGCGAGCAGCTGACGCAAGCGTTGCATGACCTCCACCGCCGTCGCTTACGGGACATGGCGGAAAATCCCTTGCTGCTTGAGTATGATGATTTTTGTGCTGGCTCGCAAGGGCGTGTTGCCACGCGACCGCCATAGCCTGTACGACGGATATCCTGAAACAACTGTTGGGCGAGTGGGACACCACGAGTCGCAACGGGCAGAACTTGGGGCAGGCGGTTGGCGATGACCGGATCTCCGGCGACGAGGTGCGCGATCAGGTATTGGATCGGTTATGCTATCAGGCGCACTTAACGGCCACATCGGCGGATGGGCGGGGGCGGATTCCGAGACGCGAACTCCAATTTGCTTTGATGGAGTATTTTGCTCGGGTGAATGTGGCTGACCCCTATCGGGCGGCGGAGCGCTGTCTTGCCTATATCGATCAATGCAGCGGTTTACTCCAGCCCGAGGATGATGGGACGGTCTATGCCTTTGCCCACGTGACCTTGCAAGAGCAGAGTGCAGGTCGCCACTTAGTATTTTATGAATCACTCGATCAGTTGTTGGCGTTACGCCGCGATGACCGCTGGCGCGAACCGATCTTTTTAGGGGTTGGCTGCCTGACGAAAGCGAGTCTTGGCAGCGCTAAAATTGACCAAATCCTAACAACCTTGGTTGATTCCGATGCCTATGAAGCGGGAGAGATGCACCAGTATGACTGGTATCGCGATTTGATCTTGGCGGCTGAGTTGGGCGCGGATTGCGATTGGGGCTTGTTGCGCGGCAAGCAGATCAAGGTGGATCGTATCCAGCGACGGTTGCGAGTGGGGCTGGTTAAGCTGCTTGAAGACTACGCCCATGCCCAAGCGGCGCTGGCGTATTACAAAGGTCAAGCGATGGAGCCAGCGCCGCTGCTGGTGCATGAGCGTCAAAAAGCTGCTGAACTTCTCGCAGACTTGGGCGACCCGCGCTACCCAGTGACCATTGAGCAATGGCAACAAGAGACGCGCCAACTTTCCATACAGTTTGGCCGCGAAGGTACGCACTATTGGCGGTATGTCCCTGCGGGCCGCTATCACGTTGGCGGTTGGAAGGAAACAGAACAAGCAACAACGGTCGAGCTTCAATCCTACTGGGTTGGGCGGTTTATGGTCACGGTTGAGCAATATCGCGCGTTTATTGAGGCGGGCGGTTATACGAATGACGATTACTGGACGGATCGCGGATTGATATGGAAAAAAGCTCGGGAACGTACTGAGCCAGGCATATGGAAAATGCAACTGGAAAAGAAATATCAAAATCAACCAGTTTCTGATGTAAGCTGGT
>NZ_BAABRU010000080.1 GCF_039545135.1 Herpetosiphon gulosus
GATCAAGGGTGCGGGTACGCGCAGCATCATGGATGACCGTGCGAATACAATAGTGGGCCAGTAATAACCCATATAATTCTTGGATGACCCCAACGGGCTGCTGGCTTCGCAACGGCTGTCGCGCAATGCGTTGATGGGTATCAAGTTCATCAATGGCCAACGCAATCTCCCACCGTTCGTGATAGGCGCACACGAGATCAGCGGCGGGATAGCGGCTCGGATCGAGCAAGCTCGTCACCACACGATGCATCGTCGTGGTATCCCCTAGGGCCGGATCGGTGAGCCGGTAGGAGATCATGCGTAATTGGATGCCCCCCTCCCGCACGGGACGACCGTGGTTAACGGGGGTGATCGTAATCAAGGCTGACCCATCGGCCAAGGTCTCGTAGATCTGGGGGCGGACACTGAGTGACAACCGTGCAAGGACCTGTGCACCCCGTGCTTGCGCCTGCGCAAACATCCGATAAGAATGGAAGCCACGATCCCACATTAAGAGCATATTCGGTTGGAGTTTGCGCAACATGGGGTTAAACGCAGATTCCCCTATAGGCATCAACCTTAGCCGCTCCCAGCAGTTAAGGCCAACAACCGCTGCGCTGTCGATGGCCGTTTTTGACGTTTCTGCACCCGCGCCAACCGCCCAATGATGCTAGCAAGGGTCGTGAGCACCGTCTCCAATTGCTCACGACATCCGCGACTGCTCGCCAGATCGGTCGCATAGGCCATCACGATTTGCGCCGCTTTGAACAGACTGCGTTCCGCCGTATCCCACGCACTTGCCACCAGAATCCACTGCTGGAACACCAGTCCAAGCAATTTCGCATAGATTTCGCACAAAATCCGGGCAGGTTTTTTCGTTCGCCATTCATCCACGTGGCCATGACTCTTCCACAATTTAAACAACAGCTCGATCTGCCAGCGCATTTTCAATAAGACCATGGCCTCGGTGAGGCCGAGCTTGTCTTCCGGCGCGTTCGTGATAACCACCGTCCATGCCGCCAGATCCATGGCAGCGTTGGAGACCGGGCGGCACTTGTCATGCGCCTCGTCTTGTACCCGCTGGCGACGTTGTGCCGCCACGGCATCGGGGACGCGTTGCACCAATAAGCGGGCCGCGAGTCGCTCCTTGCTTCCAACCAGCACCGTCCCTTCCCAGTGATCCGCGTCCCCCAACCCCGTCACGACCTCCAGAATTGACTGTTCTTTCTGTCCTGGCAGCCGAATCCGACTGTGACTCTGGACGCGTGACAGCCAATACACCTCGGCGGCAGCAAGCTCACGAAAGATACGGATGTTGTAGAAGCCGAGGTCAGCGAGCCGGAGACTTCCGGCAGGCAGCGGGGCACGTTGAACCAGTAACACCTGATCCGAAGCCCGTCCGTCCGTGAGGTCGATCCCACACAGGGTTCCGGTGAGGAGATCGAGCTGGACACCACATTTCAAGCCTGCCGTCCCGCGTGCCGAAGCATTGCCACAGCCACGATACGTGGTCGCCAGCGCATCAGGCAGGCCGATCGTCGTGCTGTCATGAATACGCACGCTGGTGAACCGTTGGAGGATGGACACCGCCACGGGATCAGCACTGATCGCATACTCCATACTGGCCAGCAACACGTGATGGAGCAGATCGACGGTGGCCAGCGTAAAGCGGCGATCAATGGCTTGCGGTGAGACCGTCGCTCCAACCCGTGCCGCCATCTGAGCCAATTGCCCTAAACTTGCGGTTGGGTTCGCCAACCAGCCATAGACGAGGGTCTGCACCAACGTGCTCGGCGTGAAGGTGATGTGGTCCTGAACGTATAGACATGTATGCTATCATACCTATACGGGAAAGGAATCCACCAATGACACGGCAAAACCCTCGCACCTTTACGGCGGAATTTCGCCAAATGGCCATCGATCTCGCGT
>NZ_BAABRU010000081.1 GCF_039545135.1 Herpetosiphon gulosus
CGGAATGTGTCAAGCACGGTGAAACAGATGACAACGGAGCAAACGGACGATTAAAGAAGGATTATTCGCGCAATGCCACCGCGATCGACGGATCAGCTGGCCCGACTGGGCGGTTAATCCACACCGCTTGCGGCACACGCGGTGGGCGCGGTGTTCCCCGCACAAAGCGTTCGGGGTGGGCCGCATAGGCCGTCGCCAGCACCTGCTGCCGCGCCGTCGTCATGGCAGTGGCCTGGCCACGATGCACCATCGCTGGCGGCAGCAAGCCAATCCCGCTGTGGCAGTGCTCGTGGTTGTACCACTGCACAAACACCCGCATCCACGCCCGCGCATCGATGAGACTCCCAAATCGTTCGGGGAAATCAGGCCGATATTTGGTGGTCTTGAACTGGGCCTCCGAGTACGGATTGTCGTTCGAAACGTGTGGTCGGCTATGGGTTTTGGTCACGCCCAAATCGGCGAGCAATTGGGCCACGGGCTTGGCGGTCATGGCGCTGCCGTTGTCGGCGTGCAGCGTCAACTGGTTCGGCTGAATGCCCTCGCGATGATAGGTTTCGGCAATACACTGTTCGGCCAAGGCCGCTGATTCGCGCTCCATCACCATCCAGCCCACGATGCAGCGGCTGAAGACATCCAGAATGACATACGCATAGAAATACGACCAGGTGGTTGGGCCTTTGAATTTGGTGATATCCCAACTCCAGAGCTGGTTTGGCCCCGTGGCCAACAATTCCGGCGCGGCATAGGTCGGATGGCGCAGCTGGTTGCGGCGTTCACGGACTTCCCGATGGGCAGCCAAGATCCGGTACATCGTGCGCCAATGGCACAAATAGGTTCCCTCGTCGAGCAAGGTGGCGTAGATCTGGCGCGGCGTACAGTCGGCAAAGCGATCACTGTTGAGTACGGTGCGGATGTGGGCGACCTCATCGGGCGTGAGCGCACGGGCGGGCCGACGACGCGGAACCGCTGCGGGAGCGGGCTGAGCCGCACGATAGACCGCGCTGCGGGGGACACCGAGTGCGCGACAGGCAGCGGCAATGCCCACCGTGGGAGCCAGATCAGCCACCGCCGTGATTAATCCTGTGCGTCGGTCGGCGGCGCTGGGAGGGTCACTCCCAGCAAGGTCGCAAGCTTTTTTTGTACATCGATGATCACCTCGGCTTGGGCCAGTTTGGCTTGGAGCCGCTGGTTTTCGCGGCGGAGGCGGGCCAGTTCAGCGGTCTGGCGCTGGGCTTCGGGCGTGGGTGCGGCCTTGCGTTTGGGCGTGAGTGCCGCGAGTTCGCCCTCGGCCCGTTGTCGTCGCCAGCGGGCGAGGTGCGAGGAGTAAATGCCTTCGCGGCGCAGCAAGGCACCAAGTTCGCCGGGGGCGCAGGCATCGGCAGCGGCCAGAATGCGCAGGCGGTCGCGGGCACTCCAGTGGGTGCGGGCGGCTTTGGGCCGAACTTCGGGGTCATGGGTTGATTGGTCGGGCGTTGGTTTTTTGCTGGCCATGAGAACTCCTTGCGGCCCTCGACTTAAGATCATAATCCCAGATCTGTCTCACCTATGTTAGCACAGAGGG
>NZ_BAABRU010000082.1 GCF_039545135.1 Herpetosiphon gulosus
ATCACATCAGAAAATGGTATACTGGGCATTGACGGAACTCCTGTTGATGGTTGGTAAGCACATCCATCGTGGGACTTCCGTCTTGCTTTGTCAAGGGATTTTTTCGTTATCACTCACATCAGGCGTAGATATAGTATAGCGTAGTAATTCTATAAATTAAGAGGCCTAGTATATGCTACGAGAAACATTAGTATTTGCATTGTACTCATGTGTCATTATTATACCATTGTCGGTATGGATGAAAAAAAGGAATGGAAATATATCAAAAATACTTCTCTATTCAATATTCATAGTATACATCTTCGGATTTATTGCTCAGATATGTTTACCTATAAACTATCGTGGAACATCAATATTAGAAAATATCAAGAATTATCCGTATAATGAGTATATATATATTATACTATTTAAGCAGAAATATTTTGATATAAATCAGGGTGATGCATTATTGAGGATAATAAAATCATATATACTAAATATAATACTTACAATTCCTTTTGGGGTGTTATTTCCATTAATTAAACCAGTAAAAACGAAAAATATTATATGGATTGCTGTAATGGTCGGAATAATCGCTGAAACAATTCAATTGTCAACGGGGTTGATATTCGGGAATCAATTCAGGATAACACACATAGATGATGTAATTATGAATGCAATCGGCGTGATAATTGGTTTTTTAATATTGAAAGTAATAAAAAATATGGAATATATGAAATACCTGAAAATTGATACTAAATATCAATAAAAATGACAGAAAAATAGTTATTATATCCTTATTTGACGTTACTCTCCATAAGAGTAAACTGGTAAGCGAATCCCCCTCCTAGGGTATTCACAAAACTGTTCACCGGACGTGAATACCCTAGGAGGTGCTCACTATCTTAATTTTTCGGCTTTTTTCGATCCTCTTTTTGATATACCTGATCATTGCAAGTGTTCAAAAATCTGCTCACGAGACGCGCTAGGTTGAGATGTACAGTCGGAATGACCACAGATGGGCCGTGATTGGCCGTGGTTTTGGTGTTGATTCCGCCTGATCACAAACCCCTGCAATAGACTTGCAAGGGAGTGGTGACAGGGGTCAGTGAACACCCAATAGCCCTTAAAATGGGCTATTGACACAACGCCAGCAGCTTGTTAGATAAAGGCCTGACGGCCCGCTGCGCTCGCGCTTGCGCCTAACAAACCGCTAGCGTTCCGCCCTTGCGGGGCGGGCACGCGGCTGCGCCGCGCCACCGTGGGAAAATCCCCTGTCCAAGCTTAGCCAAGACCTCCCGAACATATACTGATACTTAAGGGATAGCTCTCACACGCGAACACATGTTGGCCTTGTCGCGTACTGAGAAAGCCGCTAGGATGGGAAGGGCATCGACCTGTGAGCATGGGACTGTCAAGTAGATTGTGTATTTCGCCCCATTACCCCGGAAAGCGTCCGTCAAAGCGAATGGCCAATTGGTTGCGAATCCGTGCCCAGTTTGGCAGCGTGACCCATTTTGCAGTGATATCGCG
>NZ_BAABRU010000083.1 GCF_039545135.1 Herpetosiphon gulosus
CGCCGATGATGAGGGTGATCCAGGTGATGATGTACCTGATCAGCACAACCTTCCATGGACGACATGATCCACCCAACTGACCGACCGACCTTGAGCACCGCCGAGCGACAGGCCATCCTGGACGAGTACGACTCCTACCCGCGTGGCGACCCACGGCGGGGAGCGATCCTTCGTCAACACGGGCTGTACACCTCGCAACTGGCCAAGTGGCGACAGCGCCTTCGTCGGGGCGCAACGAGCCTCGACAATCAACGTCCTGGCCCGGTGCCCCAGCCCGCCAATCCGCTGGCGGATGAGAACGCCCGGCTCCGCCGCGAGAACGCCCGCCTCCAGCACCAGCTGACCAAGGCCACTGCCATCATCGATATCCAAAAAAAAATGGCCACGCTGCTTGGACTGGCATCAGCCGCATCGACGGACAACGAATCATGATGGAAAGCGTGCACGACCTTGCCCCTATCGTCGGGATGACCGCCGCCTGTCAGGCGCTTGGGGTGCCGCGCAGCACGGTCTACCGCCGTCAACGACCCGCCGTGCGACGGCAGCGCACCGTCCGTCGCCATCCGCGTATGCTCAGTCCCGACGAGCAAACCGCCGTGCGGGCCGTCCTGAACAGCGAGCGCTTTGTCGATCAAGCCCCGCGCTCGATCTATGCCACGCTGCTTGACGAGGGCATCTATCGGTGCCACTGGCGCACGATGTATCGTCTGCTGCGGGCAGATGCCGCCACCCGTGAGCGCCGCGCCGTGCGCCGCCATCCGGTCTCCACCCGACCCGAGTTGCTGGCCACCGCACCGCGCCAGGTCTGGAGTTGGGACATCACCAAACTGCGCGGGCCGCAGCCGGGCGTGTGGTACAGCCTGTACGTGGTGCTCGACATCTTCAGCCGGATGATCGTCGGCTGGCTGCTCGCCACCCACGAAGCGGCGCTGTTGGCCGAACAGGTGCTGGCTGATGCCTGCCTGCGGGAGGGCATTGCGCCCGACCAACTGACGATTCACGCTGATCGCGGTGCGCCCATGACCTCCACGGTGGTCGCTGACCTGCTGGCCGATCTCGGGGTGCGGCGCTCGCACAGTCGGCCAACCGTTTCCAACGATAATCCGTACTCGGAGGCGCAGTTCAAGACCATGAAGTATGGACCCACCTATCCGGATCGGTTCGCCAATCTGGCGGAGGCGCGGGTGTGGGTGACGGCGTTCGTGGACTGGTACAACCACGTCCATCGGCACAGTGGGCTGAGCCTGCTCACCCCCGCAATGGTCCACGGTGGGACGGCGGATGCGGTGGTGGCCGCGCGGCAGGTCGTGCTGACCGCCGCCGCTGCCCACCACCCGGAGCGTTTTGTGCAGGGGCCGCCGACCCCGCCACCCGTGCCAACGGCGGCGTGGATCAACCCGCCGCTCAGTGTGGCTGCGCAGCCAGACGACCCAGCGCGGCTGAAACGGAATTCCTGATCGTCACCTGTCTCAAAAATATTGACACGTTCCG
>NZ_BAABRU010000084.1 GCF_039545135.1 Herpetosiphon gulosus
ACCCTTAGCACCATCGCGCAGGCTGCGGCATCTATGAACTCCCTCAATGATGCACTAACCATTGCTCAACTGATTGACAATCCTACAAAACGCAGCGAAACCCTTAGCACCATCGCGCAGGCTGCGGTATCTATGAACTCCCTCAATGATGCACTAACCATTGCTCAACTGATTGACAATCCTACAAAACGCAGCGAAACCCTTAGCACCATCGCGCAGGCTGCGGCATCTAAAGATGATTTTGAAACCTCCACCATCGTTGCTCAGTTAATAGATAATAACTGGATAAGAGATGAAGTATTCGATTTTGTTAGCCAGATTGCAGTCTCTAAGGGTAATTTTAATAGTGGGGTAACGATTGCCGAAGCCATTGGTGATCACAAAAAGCGAGCCGAAGTATTAAATATCATTGCCCAAACCATTCTTTCCAAAGATAATCACTCATATGCAGCTATTATATTGCAAAAAGCAATTCAAAACGCCCAATCTATTGAACAAATAGTGTCTCGTGATAATACGTTAGTAAAAATTATACCCATCGTCATTTATATAGATAAAAATCTTGCTCTTAAACTCGCTCAATCTATTATAAGTGATGATCTAAGAATTAAGACTCTTATCGTTGTACTTGAAGAATATCAAGAATATGATAGCCATATTCTTAATATCTTCCAATTAGAGTGGAATCGTTGTCTAACCTACGATACTGTATGGGTAAAATTACCACTAATCATACCATTATTAAAAACACACAAATGGTTAGGAACCATGATCCTGGAAGAAGAGGGATGGGTGAATGCGCAACTCAAACGATTGGGATGAGAGACGGGCAAGGGCCAACTTGGAGGCAAAGTCGGCCCTTGGAATTAACACAAATTAATGCTTCTTTCCCCCTCTTTATTCCTCTCATGATGGTGATTTGTTACGCTACGCTCTCGATCCCAGCGCAGAATTGATCGACGAACCAATTCTGCGCTGATCATTTTTATACGTGAGTACGGCCATACTTAATCACGCTGTGACCGTCTCCAGTGATCCACGAATGCTGCATAGGATGCTAATTTAGCATCATACGACTTAAGTAAAACAAAGAGTCTTTCTTGGTCTACGGATAATGAACCCTTGAGAAACGAGGAATAGAGAATATGGTGCACTCCCTGTGATGCGGTAGCGACATCACGAAGCACATGAAAGAGTTCATCAATTAATGCTGACGCGGTAAGGCTCTCTGGATGATCATCCATTCGTATCCTCGCATGTGTCCGTTAAATTCCTGAAAACCAACGGCTTCCATCAAACCATAAAAAGAGCACTAGCTAGTGCCGCTTGGATTCAATGACGACAACGGGCGATGAGACTGTACAATAGCGTGTGTATTTGGTTCCCAACCCAAAGACGAGCATTTCCAGAATAGGCTTGTAAGGGGATACCATGCCACGAGCAAAACACAAACCCGCACCAACGACCGCCGACCAACC
>NZ_BAABRU010000085.1 GCF_039545135.1 Herpetosiphon gulosus
TTGTGCTGATCAGGTACATCATCACCTGGATCACCCTCATCATCGGCGACCGATCCGCTATCATAGTGACCGTACCCGTTTTTTGGCTTGCGGAGGTCATCAATGGTCACGGATCGCTGGTTTGCTGCTCGCCGCACGTTGTACGAATTGCTCCACACGAACCCTGACTGGTCGAATCGCCAGTTTGCCACCGCGCTCAACGCCTCGACGGATTGGGTACGCATCTGGAAACAGCGCATTGGCTCGCCACCCCATCCCGATCCCGCTGTTGTCTGCCAGAGCCAATCACGGGCACGCAAAACCCCACCGCCAGCGTGGAGTGATCGCGTGATTCACCGCATTCTGACCTTGCGTCAGGAGTTGGTCACGCAGTTCCATCGCACCGTCGGAGCCAAAACCATCATTGCCTATCTCCAGCGCGATCCTGATCTCGCCGATGAGCGGATTCCCCGTTCACCCACCACGGTGAATCGCATCTTACGCGATCATCAGTTGCTCGTAGACCCACCCACCCACCAGCGCCAGCCGCGTACCCCCTGTCCGCCCATGCAGGAAATCGAGATCGATTTTACCGATGTCACCACCATTCCGCCCGACCCCGATGGCAAACGTCAACACGCTGCCGAGGCCTTCATGTGGGTCGATGCGGGGACATCGATTCCCGTCGCCGCGCGGATTAGTACTGATTTTCATATGGCCTCGGTGATTCGGACGACCGCCAGTATTCTCCAACAGATCGGGCTGCCTGCGCGGATTCGGATGGATTGTGATGTGCGATTGGTCAGTAACAAGCGCGTCGCCGATTTCCCCTCGCCCTTCCAACGCTTGTTGCTCAATCTCGGCATTCAGGTTGACGTGTGTCCACCCCATCGTCCCGACTTAAAGCCGTTTGTGGAGCGGTTTCATAAAAACTACAAGGGGGAATCGGTCTATCCAAACTGGCCGACCACCGAGTCGGAAGCTCAAGCCCAAGTCGATGCCTATTGCGACTGGTATCGCATCGAGCGTCCCCACCAAGGCCGGGCCTGTGGCAATCGCCCGCCTGCCGAGGCGTTTCCTGCCTTGCCCGTGTTACCACCCGTTCCGGCGCAGGTCGATGCGGATGGCTGGCTGAAGCAGATAGACGGCTGGACGTTTGTGCGGCGGGTCAATGCGCAAGGCAAACTGGTCGTGGATGGCGCAACCTATACGGCAGGCATTGCCTATGCAGGGCAGGCATTGGCCGTGCAGGTGGATGCCGCCGCGCGGGAACTGGTACTGATCCAGCGTGAACGGACCGTGAAGCGGGTCATGCTGAAGCGGCTCTTGGGTGGGATGATGCCGTTTGAGCAGCTGGTTGAGGCATTGTGTGGCTTGGCTGCACAGGAAACCAAACGGCTCAAGCAGCGACGCACGAAGCGCCGCCGATGATGAGGGTGATCCAGGTGATGATGTACCTGATCAGCACAA
>NZ_BAABRU010000086.1 GCF_039545135.1 Herpetosiphon gulosus
CCCATGCGCATCAAGCTTAGGGTCATGATGCCGTTAATGCCCGTAAGCGCTGAGCCGTGGTTGGTGGCTGATGCCGTTTGTTCGTCGTCGCCCAGCGCTGGATGAGGGCCGCAAGCCGTGTGAGTACCCGCAAAAACTGCGGCGGATCGGCCTGCGTGCTGGCCAATTCCCCCGCCATTCCGGCGACGATCGGCGCAGCCTTGAACAAACTTCGCTCCGGATCATGCCAACTGCTGGCTGCCAAGAGCCATTGCTGAAACACCAACCCAATCAATTTGGCGTAGATTTCACACAGCACCCGTGCGGGATTGGCGGTGCGCCAGTCATCGATCCGCGCATGGCTTTTCCACAGTTTAAAGAGCAGTTCAATCTGCCAACGTACCCGCACCAACGTCCAGACCTCGGTCGGGCTGATCAGGGTGCGCGGCGCATTCGTGATCACCACATTCCAATCGGCCAGCGCCAAGGCCGCCGCTGATGGCATCCGATGTTGGTGCTGCGCATGCTGGCGAATCCGTGCCCGTCGCTGATCGGCAACCGCCTGGGCTACCCGCGTGACGACGAGGCGGGCGTGGACGTGCTGGTCCTTACCAACGATGATTGCGCAATCCCAGGTGGTCACGGGGCCGAGTTCGCGCACAAAGGTCGCGAGCGACTGCGCGGCGTGCCCCGGATAGGCCACGACGGCGTTGCTGGGCAGGCGGGTGATCCAAAAGACCCCGTGCTGATCGTGCTTGCGCAAGCGCTCCAAGTGGTAAAATCCGCGATCCGCGAGCAGCAAACTGCCCGGCGGGAGATCCTGCTGCTGGAGCGGGAGTGCTCGATCTGCTGCGCGTCCGTTGACCAGATCGAGTGCGGTGATCGCGCCCGTGAGGACATCGAGCTGCACCCCACATTTAAGGGTTGCCCCGCCACCCGTCGTCGCATTGCCACAGCCGCGCCACGTGCTCGTCAGGGCATCGGGCAAGCCAATGGATGTGCTGGCATGGACGCGCACGCTGGCAAAGCGCTGGAGGATGGGCAGGGTCACGGGATTGGTGGCGATGATAGGGTGGATGCTGGCGAGAACGAGCTGGTGGAGCAGGTCAGCGGTGGCCATGGTGAAGCGTTGATCAATCGCTTGGGGTGAGACATCAACGCCGATGCGGCAGGCCGTCTGGGCCAGCTGCTCGACCGTGGCGGTTGGCTGAGCCAGCCAGCCATAGACGAGGGTTTGAACGAGGGTACTGGGAGAGAATTTGGCGCGGTCGGGGCGTTTGACATACTGCTGGGCGGCGGCAATTGCCTCGGTCGTCGTGGTCAACAGGGTGTGCATGGCAGCGCTGATCTGCGGTATGATGTCCATCGGATGCTCCTCTGATTCATGGTGTGGTGCAATGTCATGATGCCAGAAGAGCGTCCTTTCCATTTAAGCTTGATGCGCATGGGGAATTTACAGTTAAGCCCAG
>NZ_BAABRU010000087.1 GCF_039545135.1 Herpetosiphon gulosus
GGGACTGTCAAGTAGATTGTGTATTTCGCCCCATTACCCCGGAAAGCGTCCGTCAAAGCGAATGGCCAATTGGTTGCGAATCCGTGCCCAGTTTGGCAGCGTGACCCATTTTGCAGTGATATCGCGATTCACCAGGTACAGCAGTTTTCGCACTGACTCCACCGTTGGGAATGCCCCTTTGGTTTTCGTCACCTTGCGCAGCTGGCGGTTATACCCCTCGACCGCATTCGTGGTATAGATTAAGCGTCGAATATCAGGCGGATAGTCGAACATCGTCGCCAGCTCCTCCCATGCTCGCTCCCAACACCGCACGGCCATGGCGTACTGCCCACCCCAGCGTTCGCCCAGCTCCAGCAGCTTGGTTTCGGCCAGCTCGCGCGTCGGCGCTTGGTAGACCTGCCGCAACCCCGCCACAAACGCTTTGCGGTCATTCCACCCCACATACGTGAGGCTTTGCCGGACTTGGTGGATCACGCAGCGTTGCACCACGGTGCGCGGGAAGATCGCCCGAATCGCCTCGCTGAATCCCACCAATCCATCGACACAGGCGATAAAGACATCCTCCACCCCCCGCGCTTGCAGGTCACTCAGGACACTCAGCCAAAAGCTCGCACCTTCGCTCCCATCCCCCACCCAGTGCCCGAGCACGTCCCGCTGACCCGTGCAGGTAAGACCCAATACCACATACACGGCGGTGTTCTGCACCCTCCCATCCCGCCGGATTTTCATATGGATGGCATCCAAATACATGATCGGGTACACCGCCTCTAACGGTCGGTTCTGCCATGCCTCCACCAGGCTCCAGACCTTGTCCGTAACCGCGCTCACCGTGGCCGCCGAAATCGTAATCCCATACAGCTCGTGCAGGGTTTGCTGAATATCGCGGGCCGATACGCCTTTGGCATAGAGCGCAATGATCTTTTCCTCCAGCTCGTTCGTGCTGGTCTGGTAGGGATCGAGGAGCGCTGGTTGGAAGGTGCTGTTGCGGTCACGCGGCACCTGAATCGTGTGATCGCCCGCCGAGGTGCGCAGGCGGCGGGGACGGCTGCCATTACGGGTATTGCCGGAATTTCGGCCTTCGGGAGCATAGGGTTCATAGCCGAGATGCGCGGTCAGTTCTGCCTCGAGCATCTGTTCCATGGTCGTCGCGAACAAGCGGGCAAAAATTCCTTCTTTGCCGAAGAAATCCTCGATTGAGGTGGCCGTCGCCAGTTCTTGTTGCACCCGCTCAACCGAGGGCATGGCGGGATGGAGCGGGGTCGTTGGTGCGGGTTGGTCGGCGGTCGTTGGTGCGGGTTTGTGTTTTGCTCGTGGCATGGTATCCCCTTACAAGCCTATTCTGGAAATGCTCGTCTTTGGGTTGGGAACCAAATACACACGCTATTGTACAGTCTC
>NZ_BAABRU010000089.1 GCF_039545135.1 Herpetosiphon gulosus
GATAATGCAACTATTTTTCTGTAAATTCCCACGGGTTCCTTGGCGAATTGTCGGTTAGGCGTTCTCGTCCATGGTCAGATAGGTTCGTCCGGTTTCCCACTCCTCGCTAACTTCCATCACGAGCGCACTCACCAACCGAAGACATGCAGCCTCGTTCGGGAACACGCCTACCACCCGCGTTCTGCGACGCAGTTCCTTGTTCAGCCGTTCCACCCCATTCGTGGTTCGGAGCAGTCGCCGATGGGCGGCGGGAAACCCAAAGACGGTCAAGCCTTCCGGAATCGCCGTTTCCAGCCATGCGCTCAATTTCGGCGCGGATTGGGCATATTTTTGCACGGTTTTCGCCAGCAGGGTGGTGGCTTCATGCTGATTCAACGCGGTGAAGATCGCGCGGATATCCGCAGCCACCTCTGCCCGCATAGATTGTCGTGGTAGATACGCGCCCGCATTCTGTTGGAGGTGGAATTGGCATCGCTGCCATGGCACACCGCCCAACACCGCTCGCCGTGCCTGTTGGAGTCCCGCATGCGCATCACTTACCACCAACTGGACACCGGACATCCCGCGTTCCACCAACCCTTGAAGGAAGGTACGCCAGTGGGCTTCCTGCTCACTCAGGGCGACCGATACGCCTAAGACCAGGCGTTTGCCCTGGGTATCCACGCCCGTGGCGATCAAGACCGCCGCGTCGCGCACATGCCCATCCTGGCGGACTTTCTCGTAGCGGGCATCCAAGTACACATACCGGGTTTCGGCGAGTGGGCGATTGCGCCACTGCTCCAGCACCCCATCGAGTTGCGCCGCCGCCCGACTAACCTGCATGGAGGTCAATTCGACTCCACAAAGCTGTTCGGTAATGGCAGCCACTTTGCGGGTCGAAACCCCTTGGACATCCATCTCAGCCAAGGCCAAGGTTAGTGCCCGTTCACTGCGAAGGCCACGCTCCAAGGCGCTGGGATAGAAGCCACCACCGCGCACTTGGGGAATGGCCAAGTCAAGCTGGCCGACGCGGGTGGTCAGGGTTTTGGGCTTGTAGCCATTGGCATAGCCACGACGTTCGTCCGTTCGTTCGTAGCGACTTGCCCCAAGAAACTGTTGGCGTTCGGCTTCCATCGCGGTGTTGAGCAGCACGCGAAGCAACTCTGGCAGGGCATCCAACCCCTGGCTGGTTAAGTGTTCCAACACGGTATCGGATAGGGTACAATGCGATTGGGTGGTCATGGTGGTGCTCCTTGTGTTTGTGGTTATTCCAAGGATACCCCATGGCCATCTGCGGTTAAGCAGGCGCATTGAATTTACAGAACAGATGATACACTATC
>NZ_BAABRU010000090.1 GCF_039545135.1 Herpetosiphon gulosus
CTGATGTGGTCATAATTTAATGGACAATCGTTCGTATCCGCTCCACGCCGCTTCAATCGTTGCGGGCGTTTGGTAGCCTAAACCCGAATGCAGCCGTTGGCGATTGTAAAAGATTTCGATGTATTCGAACAGATCACGCCGTAAACTGGCGATGCTGTCATACGTCCGATGATGGGTCAATTCGGTTTTCAGGGTCGCCCACCGGCGCTCCATGGGCGCATTGTCGTAGCATTTGCCCACATCGCTCATGCTCATGGTGATGCCATGCTGGCGCACCAACGTTTGGTAGGCCGCGCTCGTGTGACCCAGAGGGTGCCCCGCTCCCTTGGTCGGTATGGTGCACGGTCGGTCGCTGCTGGGTCTGGGTCACGGCCATCTGCAAGGCGCGTTCAACCAGCGTCGCATCCATGCGCCCATCCAGCGTCCAACCAACGACCTTGCGTGTATACAAATCCAAGACCCCCGCCAGATAGGCGGTTCCGCTGCGCAGCGGAATGGCGGTGATGTCGCCAACCCAGCAGGCATGCGGGGCCGTGACAGCGAACTGGCGCTTCAATCGATTCGGGGCGGCAGACGCGCCGCACGCACGCACGGTCGTCTGCCGCCGCCATTTCGTGCGGCGCGGGTGGAGGTTGGCGCTCCGCATCAGGCGACGGACGCGATGGCGGCCAATGCGCACCCCGTGTTGGCGTAAGCGTGCTTGAATCCGACGGCTGCCATAGCGAAACCCGCTGGTGGCTTGGATGGACTGGATGGTTTCGGTTAAGGTTTGATTGGCTATCGTTCGGGCACTTGGTGGACGGTTGCGCCAGGCATAGAAGCCGCTGGGAGCGACCTCCAGCAGTCGGCACATGGCCCGTACCGACATCAGCGTTCGGTGGTCAGCGATGAACTGATACCGCTCGGTGATGGGTGCGCGGGGAACCCACGCCAGTGGGTCATAGCCACGGCTTTTTTTAGGATGAGGTTCTCCTGCTCCAGCCGTTTGACTTCGCGGCGCAAGCGGGCCATTTCCTGAGTTTCTGCGGCCACGGCGGCCACGGTGGTGCCTGCGGCCTGGGCCATCCGGTGTTTTTTGAGCCACCGGCGCAAGAGTCCCGACGATAATCCGAGATCGCGTTCGATCTGGGCAACGGGTTGCTCGCCATGCAACGCGAGATCAAGGGCCATGTGGCGAAATTCCGCCGTAAAGGTGCGAGGGTTTTGCCGTGTCATTGGTGGATTCCTTTCCCGTACCAGTATGATAGCATACATGTCTATACGTTCAGGACCACATCAG
>NZ_BAABRU010000091.1 GCF_039545135.1 Herpetosiphon gulosus
TGATGTGGTCACGATTTAATGGATAATTATCTTATCCGCTCCACGCCGCTTCAATCATCGCGGGCGTTTGGTAGGCTAAGCTCGAATGTAGCCGTTGGCGATTATAAAAAATTTCGATGTATTCGAACAGATCGCGCCGTAATACTCCAAGGCTGTCATACGTCCGATGATGGGTCAATTCGGTTTTCAGGGTTGCCCACAGGCTCTCCATGGGCGCATTATCGTAACATTTGCCGATGTCACTCATGCTCATGGTGATGCCATGCTGGCGCACCAACGCTTGGTAGGCGGCACTGGTGTACTGACTTCCCTGATCCGTATGGTGCATGACTGGCCGCTGCTGGGTCTGGGTCACGGCCATCTGCAACGCCCGTTCAACCAAGGTTGCATCCATCCGCCCATCCAGCGTCCAGCCAACGACTTTGCGGGTATAGAGGTCTAAAACCCCCGCCAGATAGGCGGTTCCATTGCGCAGCGGAATGGCGGTGATGTCGCCAACCCAGCAGGCATGCGGGGCGGTGACGGTGAACTGGCGCTGCAAGTGATTCGGGGCGGCAGACGCGCCGCACGTGCGCACGGTCGTCTGCCGCCGCCATTTTGTGCGGCGCGGGTGGAGGTTGGCGCTCCGCATCAGGCGACGGACCCGATGGCGGCCAACCCGCACGCCCTGCTGGCGTAAGCTCGCTTGAATCCGACGACTGCCATAGCGGAAGCCGCTGGTGGCTTGGATGGACTGGATGGTCTCAGTTAAGGTTTGATTGGCTATCGTTCGGGCACTCGGCGGGCGGGTGCACCAGGCATAGAAGCCGCTGGGAGCGACCTCCAGCAGGCGACACATGGCCCGCACCGACATCAGCGTTCGGTGGTCAGCGATGAACTGATACCGCTCGGTGATGGATGCGCGAAGATAGCCACGGCTTTTTTTAGGATCAGGTTCTCCTGCTCTAGCCGTTTAACTTCGCGGCGCAGGCGGGCCATTTCCTGGGTTTCCGCAGCCACGGCAGCGACGGTTGTGCCTGCGGCCTGCGCCAGACGGTGTTTTTTGAGCCACCGACGCAAGAGACCCGACGATAATCCGAGATCGCGTTCGATCTGGGCAACGGTGTGCTCGCCATGCAACGCGAGATCGATGGCCATTTGGCGAAATTCCGCCGTAAAGGTGCGAGGGTTTTGCCGTGTCATTGGTGGATTCCTTTCCCGTATAGGTATGATAGCATACATGTCTATACGTTCAGGACCACATCA
>NZ_BAABRU010000092.1 GCF_039545135.1 Herpetosiphon gulosus
CATGATCAGTATGTCACCATTTGGCCGTAGCGGCTGATGCGGAACAATAGCGATCCAACGCGATGGGTGGCGGAGGCCCATACCATTGCCCAATCGCGTACTGGAGCAACCCAAGAAATCGTGGGAGCCGCAACACGGTCTGATCCACCCGCCGTGGCCCACCGCCCGCAATCCGGAGATACGTCCATTGACACCGAATCCATCCATTAATCACGACGAATCCCAGGGCGATCAGCATGAACCGCAGGCCAGGATTTGTGGCGGTTGTGCGAATCCGCACCGCCTCAAGCTGGCGATAGATCGATTCAATGCCAAACCGTCGTCGATAGCGCCGTCGTACCCCAATCAGGCTCTCACGGATCGCGAACCATGCAAACAAGCACCAGCGCAGTTCATAGCCACCGCGTCGCCGCTGCGCATACGTCCGGACTGCCGCAATCCGCACGGTCACTGCACCTGCCGTGTCGCTCGTAAAGGTATGCGTTCCCCAGTGGCTTATTGGGCCATGGGCCAACGTCCCGACACCGGGTCGGCGCAGCGGCACCGCAATAATGGCGGGGATCTGCGCCGCAACTACTGCCTGAAAGACCGCCACGGAACAAAAGCCTTTGTCCGCATACAGACACTTAATCGTGATTCCGGCGTGCGTGCCATGAGCCAATAGGCGTTCCACAATCGCGCCCATCGACTCGCCTGGCTGAACAAAGGTGATCGCGACGGTCAGGTGGGTGTGTCGCGCTAAGACCGCCATGGACGCACAGCGATAGTGGGCATTGGTGCCCGCACGGGTTTGACCACGACAGACCCAATGGTCATCGCCAGCAGGAATCTGCCCATAGAAGGGGCAGTCGTGGGTATCAATGGCGACCTCAACGGGGGTGGTGGAAACCCACGCGGGAAGCGTTGCGCGAAGGGCAGCATTGCTGGATGTTTCGATCTGCGGAATGGTCGTCGGAGTCCACTGGCAGGCAAGATATCGCCGGATCGTATTGGGGTGGGGAACGTTTGGTTGGATCGTACAGGTCGCTTCGATCGAGTGGGTATGCGTCATCGCATGCAGCAACACCCGCCACAGGTCAGCAGTCTGGCAGCGATAGCCAGAGGCCGATACGGGAAGGTGCGCTTGGACAATCGCCATGGTATCATCAAG
>NZ_BAABRU010000093.1 GCF_039545135.1 Herpetosiphon gulosus
CTTCATTTCCGAAGCTTGCAGTGCTATGTCAAGACTAGGTAAGGTTCTTCGCGTTGCGTCGAATTAAACCACACGCTCCGCTGCTTGTGCGGGCCCCCGTCAATTCCTTTGAGTTTTAAGCTTGCGCTCGTAGTCCCCAGGCGGCATACTCATCGCGTAAGCTGCGGCACGGAACGACGCGAACGCCATCCCACACCTGGTATGCATCGTTTACTGCGTGGACTACCAGGGTATCTAATCCTGTTTGCTCCCCACGCCGTCGTGGCTCAGTGTCAGGTCTCGCCCAGAACGCCGCTTGCGCCACTGGTGTTCCTCCCGATATCTACGCATTTCACCACTACACCGGGAATTCCACGTTCCTCTGCGAGCCTCTAGTCCGTGTGTCTACCGCGACCTCGCCGGCATTACTCCGGCGCTTTCACGCGGCACATCACCGACCACCTACCCACGCTTTACGCCCAGTAATTCCGGACAACGCTTGGCCCCTACGTATTACCGCGGCTGCTGGCACGTAGTTAGCCGGGCCTGATTCGGAGGGTACCGTCATTATCGTCCCCCCCAAAAGGAGTTTACAACCCAAGAGCCGTCATCCTCCACGCGGCGTTGCTCGGTCAGGCTTGCGCCCATTGCCGAAAATTCCTTGCTGCTGCCCCCCGTAGGAGTTTGGGCCGTGTCTCAGTCCCAATCTGTCTGGTCGTCCTCTCAGACCAGAGACCCATCATCGACTTGGTGCGCCATTACCACACCAACCATCTAATGGGACGCGACCCCCGCCCAGTGCGCCGTGCGGCTTTCCTTCACCAAAGTGAATCGTATGCGGGATTAGCGAGTCTTTCGACCCGTTATCCCCCACACCGGGGTAGGTTAGTCACGTGTTCCTCAGCCGTGCGCCACTCATTCCGAAGAATGCGTTCGACTTGCATGCATTAGGCACGCCGCCAGCGTTCGTCCTGAGCCAGGATCAAACTCGCCGACAAGTGACCGTGGTCACTGCGTGTTCTCCTTG